>SYDB01000226.1 GCA_005786815.1 Burkholderiales bacterium | reverse complement strand
GGTTGCTGTTGATCAGAATGACTTTGTAGCCTTCTTCGCGTAAGGCCTTGCAAGCTTGTACGCCCGAATAATCGAATTCGCAAGCTTGGCCAATCACGATGGGGCCCGCCCCAATGATCAAAATACTTTTCAGGTCTAAACGCTTAGGCATCAGTGTGTCTCCATCGCATGGATGAAGCGGTCAAATAGGTAAGAGATATCTTGGGGGCCGGGCGACGCCTCGGGGTGCCCCTGGAAGCAAAACGCAGGTTTGTCAGTGCGCTGCAACCCTTGGATGGTTCCGTCAAAGAGCGACACATGGGTGGCGCGCAAGTTGGCAGGCAGAGATTTTTCGTCCACCGCAAAACCGTGGTTTTGGCTGGTAATGGACACGCGTCCTGAGTCCAGATCTTTGACAGGATGGTTGGCACCGTGGTGGCCAAATTTCATCTTGAAGGTTTTGGCACCACTGGCCAAAGCCATGATTTGGTGTCCAAGGCAAATACCAAAGGTAGGGATGCCTTTGTCGATCAAAGCGGCTGCCGCATCAATCGCATAGCTACAAGGCTCAGGATCGCCAGGGCCATTGGAGAGAAAAATTCCGTCGGGCTTCAGGGCCAATGCATCCGCCGCAGAAGTTTTGGCAGGCACCACCGTCACTTGGCAACCACGCTCTGCAAGCATGCGCAAGATGTTGTGTTTGACGCCGAAGTCGAAAGCCACCACATGGAACTTGGTGTTGCTTGCTTTGCCGTATCCAGAGCCCAAGGCCCATTCGGTTTGGGTCCAGTCATACGGCTTTTGTACCGTGACTTTTTGCGCCAAATCCAAGCCCGCCATGCTGGGGGCTTTATGCGCCAAGGCTTTAGCTTGGGCAATCAAATCGTCGGTGATGGATTGGCCTGCAGCCAATCCCAGAATCGCGCCGTTTTGGGAGCCCTTGCTACGAAGCAAGCGGGTCAATTGGCGGGTATCGATATTGGCAATAGCTACCGTTTTGTTGGCGATCAAGTAGCTCGAGAGGTCAGATTGCGAACGGAAGTTGCTGGCGATCAAAGGCAGGTCATGGATGATCAATCCTGCCGCATGGACTTGGGACGATTCCGCATCTTCTGCGTTGGTGCCGTAGTTGCCAATGTGTGGATAGGTAAGCGTGACGATTTGCTGGCAATAACTGGGGTCCGTCAGGATTTCTTGGTAGCCCGTGATGGAGGTATTGAAAACCACCTCGCCAGATCTGGCGCCCACTGCGCCGATTGAATTGCCAACAAAGACCGTGCCGTCTGCGAGCGCCAAAATGGCGGGAGGGAATTTTCCCTGAAGAGACAAAAGCACTGGGTTCTCCGGTTTTGTTCGGGTACGCCTCAGCACTTGCTCGAGCTCAGGTCTCGTTTGGGGGCTGCTTTTGTGAGGGATTGGCCTAGTAGGAAGCTGGGACGTACAGGTTGTAAGTGAAAAGCCTCTCATTATATCTGACGGCCTTTTAAGCCCACCCCCCCGTAGCACTGGCGTGCATACAAATGGCCGCCGCTGAGGCGACGTTAAGCGACTCTTCGCCCCCAGGTTGGGTTATTCGCACTGTCATTTGGGCCAATTGGGCCGCTTCAGGGGATACGCCCTGCCCTTCGTGGCCAAAAATCCAGCCGCAAGGGCTTGGCAACGCGTTTTTGGCACCAAAATTGTGCAAAAACGGGCCTTGGTGGGAACTGGTCGAAAGCCAAGCGATTTGCAGATCGGCCAACTGCTCAGGCCCTACTCCTTCTACCAAGTGCAAACCGAAATGCGCACCCATAGCTGCGCGCAGCACTTTGGGCGACCAAAGCGCCGCAGTTCCTTTGCGCGCCAAGACCTGCGTGAAGCCAAATGCACTGGCGCTGCGCAAGATAGAACCGACATTGCCCGCGTCTTGTATCTGGTCTAAGAAAACGGTGGGTACGCCCTGTTGAATGTTATGGGCGCTCTCTGTTTCTATTGAACTCGAAATCGTCCAAACGAATCCCATCGTGCTGGCAGACTCAAGTCCGCTGATCTCGCGAAACAAAGCGTCGGGTAGGACCGTGTTTTTGGGTGCGGCTTGGGTTAATTGGGTGGGCGCATTCTCCCAAGCAGATTGCGCAAAAACAGCTTGTTCTGGTAGAAGGCCTCGTGTGAGTAATGCCCGGCACAGATGGTCGCCTTCCAACCAGACCCGTCCGGTTTTACGGTAAGCCGTGCTGTCTTGCGAGAGACGGCGTAACTCTTTGACCAAGGGGTTGTCGCGCGAAGTAATTAAGTTCATTACAACACCTGCGCGACAGGCGAAAAAGACTTACGGTGCCATGGGCTCGCACCAAACTCTTGTAAAGCTGCCAAATGCGCAGCAGTGCCATAGCCTTTGTGTAAGTGAAAACTGTACTCAGGGTACTGCGCATGCATCGAAAGGCATAACCTGTCCCTATGCACTTTGGCCATGATAGAGGCCGCAGAAATCGCCTGCACTTTGCTGTCGCCTTTCACAATCGCTTCTGCTAAAACATCGATCACTGGAAGTCGATTACCGTCGACCAGCACTTTGCTGGGTTTCAATCTGAGGCCATTGACCGCGCGTTGCATCGCTAAAAGCGTGGCTTGCAAAATATTGAGCTGATCAATTTCTTCTACTGTCGCTTCGGCAATCGAGCAGCACAAGGCCTTGGCGCGTATTTGGTCAAACAAACGCTCGCGTTTTAAGGCGGTGAGTTTCTTGGAGTCGGCCAAACCTGGGATGGGATGCAAATCGTCCAATATGACAGCGGCAGCGACGACAGGCCCAGCCAGAGGGCCACGCCCTGCCTCGTCCACGCCGGCAATTAACCCGGGCGCGTCCCAAACCAAAGCGGTTTGTTCAGTGAGCAATGATTTTTTCGATCGCATCGGTCGCCAACTGGGTGGTGTTCATTTTTAAACTGCTGTGCAAGGAATCAAATCGGGCTTGCAAGGTGCGCACCGCCCCTGGGTGTGCGAGCCACTGCAAAGTCTCGTCTGCCAGGGCCTCGGGTGTGGCTACGTCTTGCAGTAATTCTGGCACCGCAAAGTCTTGCAACAAGATGTTGGGCAAGCCCACCCATGGCTGGAGTTTTTTACGGCGCATGATTTGCCAACTCAGCGCGTGCATGTTGTAGGCAATCACCATTGGGCGCTTAAACAAAGCGGCTTCTAAGGTAGCTGTGCCGCTTGCGATCAAGGTGACATCGCAGGCCCCTAGCGCCGCATGCGATTGTCCTTCGCAGATCTGTAAACCCGGCACGCCACCGATTTGCTGGACCATGGCTTGTATGGTGGGGAGGAATGCAGGCAATGTGGGCAGGATGAATTGAAGTCCCGGTTGGCGGGCGGCCATCAGTTTGGCAGCCTTTAGAAACCGCAAGGCCAGGTAATCTATTTCAGACTTGCGACTTCCGGGTAGCAAGGCTATCAGCGTTGCGTCCAATGGGATGCGCAAGGCATTTCGTGCGGCTTCGCGGTCTATGACTTGCGGAATTTTGTGCGCCAATGGATGGCCGACATAAGTAGCCGCAATTTTGTGGCGCTCTAGCAGTTCGGTTTCAAAGGGAAACACACACAAGACATGGTCCACGCTTTGGCGAATCGTCTCGATGCGTTCTGGGCGCCACGCCCAGATGGATGGGCACACAAAGTGGATGGTGGGAACGCCTTGCGCCTTGAGGTGTTTGGCTAAATCCAGATTGAAGTCAGGAGCGTCTACCCCTATGAATGCAGTGGGAGGATTTCGAGTCCACCGTTCTTTGAGTTGGCGACGAATGCCAATAATTTCCCAATAGTGTTTGAGTACTTCTACATAACCGCGAACCGCCAGTTTTTCATAGCCCCAGAGTGGTTTGAAACCATAGGATTCCATGGCGGAACCGCCAATGCCCTCTGAGGAGAGCTGCGGCCATCTTTGCACCAAGCCTTGCAACAACATGGCCGCCAACATATCGCCAGAGGCCTCGCCTGCCACCATTGCGAACGTTGTTGGCTGGGTCATGGCCAAACAATCAGCGAATGATTCCGCGTTGGGCAGAGGTGAGGTTGAGGAAGTCGAGCATCATAGCTACGTCAGGGGCGGACTCGGGCTTCTCTTGGACGATTTGGGCGATTTGCGCTTTGGCTTTGTCGAGCGTCAAGTCGTCGCGGTACAAGGCCTTGTGCATGGCTTTGACAGCGCTGATGCGCTCAGGTGAGAAGCCTCTGCGGCGCAAACCTTCGAAGTTCATAGACCGCGCTTCGGCAGGTTGACCTTGGCACATCACAAAAGGCGGCAAATCGGCTAACAACAAAGAGTGCATCCCCGTAAAACTGTGGGCGCCGATGCGCACAAACTGGTGCACCACGGTAAATCCACCCAATATCGCCCAATCCCCTACGTGGACATGGCCAGCGAGTTGGGCGCTGTTGGCAAAAATGGTTTGGTTGCCCACTTGGCAGTCGTGCGCCAAATGCACATAGGCCATGATCCAGTTGTCATCTCCCACACGGGTCACGCCGACGTCCCCTGGTGAGCCGATGTTAAAAGTACAAAACTCTCGAATGGTGTTGCGGTCGCCAATTACCAATTCGCATGGTTCACCGTTGTATTTTTTGTCTTGGGGAATAGCACCCAAAGAATTGAATTGGAAGATGCGGTTGTCTTTGCCGATGGTGGTGTGGCCTTCAATCACGCAATGAGGACCGATAGTCGTACCGGCCCCAACTTTGACATGCGGTCCGATAATGCTGTAGGGGCCCACTTTTACCGAGGCATCCAACTGTGCCTTGGCGTCCACAATGGCCGTTGGGTGAATCAAACTCATCTCGCGGCAACCGTGGTTAAGCAATCGTGCGCATGGTGCACATCAGGCTCGCTTCCGTAGCGATGTCTTCACCGACTTTGGCGCATGCATTGAATTTAAAAATGCCAGACTTGTGGCGGTCTAGCGAGACTTCCAAAATAAGCTGGTCACCTGGTTCTACTGGACGCTTGAAACGCGCACCGTCAATACCGGCAAAGTAGTAAACCGTTTTGTCATCTGGAACTTTGCCCAACATATCAAATGCAAGAATTGCAGCGGCTTGTGCCAAAGCCTCCAAAATCAACACGCCGGGCATGACAGGACGATGAGGGAAATGCCCTAGGAAAAAAGGTTCATTGATCGACACGTTTTTGATGGCTTTGATGGATTTGCCCTTGTCAATATCCAGCACCCTGTCCACCAACAAAATGGGATAGCGATGCGGCAGCATTTTTAAGATTTGGTGGATATCCAAGGTCATTTTTTGGAGCTTTCAAAAGCGGTTTCTAGCGAACGGATGCGGTCGCGCAATCCGTGCAATTGCTTCAAAGTGGCAGCATTTTTTTCCCAAGAAGCATTGTCGTCGATGGGGAACACGCCGCTGTAACTTCCCGACTTGCTGATTGAACGCATAACGACCGAAGCGGCTGAAATATTCACGCCATCGGCCAATGTGAGATGCCCCAACACAATCGCGCCACCGCCCAAGGTGCAATGCGCGCCGATCACAGCGCTACCGGCAACGCCGACACAACCCGCCATGGCAGTATGGGCACCGACTTGCACGTTATGTCCAATTTGCACCAAGTTATCGAGTTTCACACCGTCACCAATAAAGGTGTCTTCCAACGCGCCGCGATCGACACACGAGTTGGCGCCAATTTCGACATGGTTACCAATGCGAACTGCGCCGAGTTGTTCAATCTTCTCCCAACGACCTTCGATGGGCGCAAAGCCAAAACCATCTGCACCAATCACAACGCCCGCGTGCAAGATGCAATGCTCACCGATGGAGCAATCCATACCTAGGGTGACATGTGATTTCAACCAAGAACCAGCACCAACGCGTGCGCCCTTTTCAATCACACACAAGGGGCCAATGCGGGCGGTTGGGTGAACGACCGCTTTGGGATGTACCACGGCGGTTGGATGGACCAAGGGTTCGCTGTTCTCAGCGACTTGTTGATGGCGCCACAACTGGGTCACCTTGGCGAAATACAGGTAAGGATTGGGAGAAACAATGCAAGCCGAGCCAGCACGGACCAAAGACTGCATCTCAGGCGACACGATCACACAACCCGCTTGGGTGGTAGCGAGTTGGGAACGGTAAAGGGGATTGCTAAGGAACGCCAGAGAACTAGAAGTCGCAGTCTCTAGAGGGCTGATTTTTTGTACGAGAAAGTCTGGGTCGCCGTGAAGGCTGCCGCCGAGTTGTTCAATCAGTTGGCCAAGACGAATTGCCAAGGCTGATTACTTCGCGGCGTTGATAACCTTTAACACCTTGTCGGTGATGTCGTGCTTGGGGTTGATGTAGACAGCCTCTTGCAAAACTAGGTCGTATTTTTCAGATTCAGCCACTTGTTTGATCACGCGGTTGGCGCGCTCTAACACCAACTGGAACTCTTCATTCTTGCGTGCGTTCAATTCTTCTTGGAACTCGCGACGCTTGCGCTGAAACTCACGGTCTTGCTCACCCAATTGTTTTTGGCGGGCCAAACGTTGCGACTCTGACAAAGTAGGCGCTTCACGTTCAAATTTTTCAACCCCAGTTTTGAGGTTGGCACCAAAATCATTGAGTTCTTTTTCGCGCTTAGAGAATTCTTGTTCCAACTTGGCTTGGGCCTGCTTGGCAGTATTGGCTTCTTTGAAAATACGGTCGGTATTGATAAAACCGATACGAATTTCTTGGGCAGCAACGCTGACAGAAGCCGCGCCCAGCATGGCAGTTAACAAAATGAAACTTAAAAACTTTTTCATCAGAATGATGTCCCGATTTGGAATTGCAATCTTTGGATTCTATCGCCTGTGAAGCTACGTACCGGTTTGGCCCATGCAAAGCGCAAAGGACCCATGGGGGATACCCAGCTCAAACCAGCACCCAGAGAACTTCTAAATTGGCTGACTTTGATGGTGTCGTACTCGCCGAAAACGTTACCCATGTCATAGAACCCGTAAAGGCGGAGGGTTCTGTCATTACCAGCACCTGGGAAAGGCATTAAGAATTCACTGTTAATGGTGACTTTCTTAGGACCGCCGACCACGATGCCGGAAATATCACGGGGGCCCAAGGTGCCTTGTTCGAAACCACGCACAGAGCCTAGACCACCCGAATAGTAATTTTTAAAGATCGGGTAGGGTTGGTTTTGCAGTCCTTTACCCAAACCAAAATCGGCGTTGAACGCAAAGGTGTATTGCTTAGTCAAGGGCACATACTGTTGATACTGCGTGGCCATTCGGATGTAGCGCGTATCTCCAACAACGCCCATGTCGCTGTTGGCTCGCATGTATTTGCCATAAGATGGATTCAAATAACTATCACGACCATCTCTGGCCCATCCGACAGACAAGGGAACCGTTTTAGTGGTGTAGCCAAATGTGTTGGCGTACGCCAAATAAGAAGCAGGTAAAT
>SYDB01000225.1 GCA_005786815.1 Burkholderiales bacterium | reverse complement strand
TGAATCTCTCAGGTAAAGCGGACAACAGGGTTCCAGCCACTTGCATGGTGCAAGTGGCCATGCTTTGGAGCCCCTGCTTGTCTGATACCGCCCTGCTTCACACACCACTTCACGATTTACACGTCTCTCTAGGCGCGCGCATGGTTCCCTTTGCGGGCTACAGCATGCCAGTGCAATATCCCTTGGGGCTGATGGCAGAACACAAACACACGCGCCATGCGGCTGGCTTGTTTGATGTGTCACACATGGGGCAGTTGCGATTGGTGGGTCCTGATGCTGCGGCTGCCTTCGAGAGTTTGATGCCCGTCGATGTCGTTGGCTTGCCAGTGGGTAAACAGCGCTACGGGCTTCTTTTGAATGACCAAGGCGGCATCTTGGACGATTTGATGTTTGTGAACCGCGGCGACGATATTTTTGTAGTCGTCAATGGTGCGTGCAAAGTGGCCGACATTGCACACATAAAAGCGCGTATCGGGAATCGCTGCGAAGTTATCCCCTTGCCAGATTTGGCGCTGCTTGCGCTACAAGGCCCCCAAGCGGTCGATGCACTCTCAGACTTGGTGCCAGGCGTTGAAAAACTGGTGTTTATGTCTGGCCAATCGTTTGACTGGCAAGGCGTGTCGCTATTCATCACCCGCAGTGGTTACACCGGTGAAGATGGCTTCGAGATATCTGTCTCCAATGCACATGCGACCGATCTTGCCAACGCATTGCTTGAACACTCTGCTGTGCAAAGCATTGGCCTTGGCGCACGCAACTCTTTGCGCTTAGAAGCAGGCTTGTGTCTGTATGGACAAGACATTGACACGACCACCACGCCTATTGAAGCAGGACTGAATTGGGCGATTCAAAAAGTGCGTCGTACTGGTGGTGCACGGGTTGGAGGTTTTCCGGGGGCTGACAAGGTTCTGGCGCAACTCGATACGCCTCAAACACTCACCAAACAACGCGTTGGCCTGATCGCCCAAGAACGCGTGCCCGTGCGTGAACATGTGGAAATACACAACGCCAGTGGTCAACGCATTGGCGAAGTGACTAGCGGCTTGTTAGCACCCACTGTCGACCAACCTATTGCGATGGCCTATTTGCCCTCAGCAGATGCCGTCATGGGCCACACCGTTTTTGCCAGCGTGCGTGGCAAAGCGGTGCCCATGGTTGTCAGCCCTATGCCTTTTCACCCCACCCGGTATTACCGCGGTTAAAACTCAACACTTTTACTTTCAAAGGAAACACCATGTCACTCAAATACACACAAGAACATGAATGGGTACAAGCCGATGGCGCTGCGGCCACGGTTGGCATCACCCACCACGCACAAGATGCTTTGGGCGATGTTGTGTTTGTCGAACTGCCCAAGGTTGGCGCAACGTTTAAACAAGGCGATGTAGCTGGCGTGGTCGAGTCTGTCAAAGCAGCTGCCGATGTCTATATGCCCCTAACTGGTGAGGTCACCGAAGTCAATACGGCCTTGGTGGACGACCCTTCTCTTGCCAACACTGACCCGCTTGGTGCAGGCTGGTTCTTCAAAGTCAAACTGGCTGACGTTGCGCAGCTAGATGCTTTGATGGACGAGACCAGTTACAACAAATTGATCGCTTGATTTTTATTGACTGCTGCATTCTTTCGGTCATTCATTCTTTTACACATTAACCCTCAAACCCAAGTAGGCCCGCCATGTTGATGCAATCCACCAAACCTTTGGACGAACTTGAAAACAGCCGCGAATTCATAGCGCGCCATATTGGCGTGAGTGATGCGGATGAGGCCCACATGCTGAGCGTTTTAGGGCAAGCCTCGCGACGTGCGTTGATCGACAGCATCGTGCCACGCAGCATTGCACGCGGGCAAGCTATGCAATTGCCTGCTCCCGTGACGGAAGCTGCTGCTCTAGAAGAACTCAAGCTGATTGCACAGAAAAACCAATTGCTTAAAAGTTTCATCGGGCAAGGCTATTACGGCACGCATACGCCTGGTGTCATCTTGCGTAACATTCTTGAAAACCCTGCTTGGTACACTGCTTACACGCCTTACCAAGCCGAGATCAGCCAAGGCCGCATGGAAGCCTTGGTGAATTTCCAAACCATGGTGTGCGACCTCACGGCTATGCCGATAGCCAATGCATCGATGCTCGACGAAGCCACGGCCGCTGCTGAAGCGATGACCTTGGCATTGCGTGTGGGTAAATCTGAGTCCACTGTTTTATTTGTTGCAAACAATGTGCTGCCGCAAACGATTGAAGTTATCCAAACACGTGCTCAGCCCTTGGGTCTTCAGGTCAAAGTGGGGCCGAGTTCTGAGGCCTTGCAACACGAGAGCTTTGCGCTGCTATTGCAATATCCTGGCGTGGATGGCGAAGTTGCGTCTTACCAAGAGCTGATCAGCGCTTACAAGGCCAAAGGTGGTTTGGTCATCATGGCGGCTGATCTTTTAGCCTTGACCTTGCTCACGCCTCCGGGTGAATTGGGCGCGGACATTGTGGTGGGTAACACCCAACGCCTTGGAATGCCAATGGGTGCTGGTGGTCCTCACGCAGCTTACCTAGCATGCAAAGACGAATACAAACGCTCCATGCCTGGCCGCTTAGTTGGCGTCAGCATTGACACACATGGCAATCCTTCTTACCGGCTCGCATTGCAAACGCGCGAACAACATATTCGGCGTGAAAAAGCCACGTCGAATATTTGTACTGCGCAAGTTTTGCCAGCAGTTGTTGCCAGCATGTATGCGGTGTATCACGGCCCAGTAGGTTTGCGTCGTATTGCTGAACGCGTTGCCACTTACACCGCTGTCTTGGCGCGTGGATTGAAAGAGCTGGGTTGCCAGTTGCAACATGAATATGCATTTGATACTTTGGTGGTTATGTCAGGCGCGTTTACCGAAAACATTGCTCAAAAAGCGCGCGCTGCTGGAATGAACCTGCGCTTAATTGGCAAAGATAAATTAGGTATCTCATTAGATGAGACTACTACCCGTGCAGACATCACCAAGCTTTGGGGAATTTTTGCGAATGCGAATACAAATGGAAGTGGAAATACAAGTGCTGGTGCTGATGCCAAGTTACCAGAGTGGTCAACGTTCGAGCCCGGCTTAGCCAGTCTCATTCCTAATAATTTACAACGCACCAGCGCTTATCTAACCCACCCTGTTTTCAACGCTCACCATAGCGAGACTGGCATGCTGCGCTACATCCGCGCACTCAGCGACAAAGACTTGGCGCTCGACCGCAGCATGATTCCGTTGGGCAGTTGCACCATGAAGCTCAATGCCACCAGCGAGATGATTCCCATCACCTGGCCCGAGTTTGCGCAACCCCATCCTTTTGCGCCAGCTGAGCAGTTACAAGGATTTAAATTGTTAGACGAACAACTGCGTGCGTGGTTATGCCAAGCCACGGGCTATGCAGGCATTAGCTTGCAGCCCAATGCAGGCAGCCAAGGTGAATATGCAGGCTTGTTGGTCATTCGCGCTTACCACGCAGCTAAAGGCCAAGGCCATCGCAATATCTGTTTGATTCCTGCCTCGGCACACGGAACCAACCCAGCCAGCGCACAAATGGTGGGCATGCAGGTGGTGGTAGTGGCGTGTGACGAACAAGGCAATGTGGACATGGCCGACATGCAAGCCAAGTGCGAAGCGCACAGTGCTAACTTGGCGGCCGTCATGATCACCTATCCCAGCACGCATGGCGTGTTCGAGACGCAAGTAAAAGCGCTCTGCACATTGGTGCATCAACATGGTGGACGCGTGTATGTGGACGGCGCCAATATGAATGCCCTCGTGGGTGTGGCCGCACCTGGCGAATTTGGCGGTGATGTGAGCCATCTCAATTTGCACAAAACCTTTTGTATTCCCCATGGTGGCGGAGGACCAGGTGTTGGCCCCGTTTGCGTAGTGGAAGACTTGGTGCCTTACTTGCCTGGCCATGCGACCGCAGGTGTTGCTGTGAACGGCGTGGGCGCAGTGTCTGCTGCACCCCTAGGCAATGCTGCTGTGTTGCCCATCAGTTGGATGTATTGCCGCATGATGGGTGCCGAAGGTTTGCAACATGCAACAGAGACCGCGATTCTCTCGGCCAACTACATCAGCGCACGGTTGAAAGACCACTATCCCACTTTGTACGCCAGCGCTGAGGGATTCGTGGCACACGAGTGTATTTTGGATGTGCGCCCGTTGAAAGATTTAACTGGTGTGTCTGCTGAGGATGTCGCCAAGCGATTGATGGACTATGGCTTTCATGCACCGACTTTGAGTTTCCCAGTGCCCGGCACTTTGATGGTGGAGCCTACCGAGAGCGAAACCTTGGCAGAACTCGACAGATTTATCGACGCCATGATTGCGATTCGCGATGAGATTCGTTTGATTGAAAACGGGACTTGGCCGCAGGACAACAATCCGCTAAAGCATGCGCCTCATACGGCTGCGAGCGTGACTGCAGATGATTGGTCGCATCCCTACAGCAGAGAACGCGCTGCTTTTGCACTACCTAGTTTGAAACAACAAAAGTATTGGCCTACGGTTGGGCGCGTAGACAATGTTTATGGAGACCGTAATTTGTTTTGTAGTTGTTTGCCGGTGGAGGACTACAAGTCTTAAGCTTTTAAAGCTTGCCCCAATCTTGTAATTCCTTCTTCTATTTTTGCTAAATCAGCCGTCGCAAAACTCAATCGAATAGAAGATAAGTCTGGGTCATTCGCAAAGAACGGTGCACCCGGTACAAAGGCCACGCCTTTTTCAATCGCCTTTTTAGCGAATGCGTTGCCGTCTTTCACGGCACCGCGTGCGCCCGTGAGGTTCGCCCAGAAAAACAAACCGCCTAGCGGCGCTGTGTAAGCCAAGGCGTCGCCCAATTCACGTTGCAAAGCTTGGTCCATGGCTTGTGCACGTTCGGCATACACACTGCGAACTTTATTGAGCGTGGCGGGCATACGGCCAGATAACAAATACTGCGCAGCAGTGGCTTGCGCAAACGTAGATGTATGCGCATCACTAAATTGCTTACACATCGTGGCGCGTGCCAACAAATCTGGCGGGGCCACCATCCAACCCACACGCAAACCAGGCGAGAGTACTTTGCTTAAGGACCCGCAATGCACCAACCAATCGCGGCTAGCGGGTACTTGTTCGCTCAAAGCCAACATGGAAGGTGGCGGTGCTTCACCAAAATACAAGTCGCCATAAGGGTCGTCTTCAATCACGATAGTTTTGTATTGCACTGCCAATTGCAGAATTTTGAGACGACGCTCTTTGGTCAGCAAAGCACCACTGGGGTTACCAAATGTCGGAATGATGTAGACCAGCTTGGGCTTGTGCTGCTGAATCATCGCTTCGAGTTTGTCGACCTGCACGCCGTTCGCATCAATAGGCACGCCTAACACTTTAGGTCCATACAAACGGAAACACTGAATCGTCGCTAAAAACGTGGGCGCTTCAACCAAAGCAATGTCTTCAGGATTGAGCAAAGTCTTGGCCACGAGGTCTAAAGCTTGTTGACTGCCCGTAGTGACGATCAAGCCTTCTGCAGTGATATTTTTCACCCCTTTTGCCGCCATGAACAAAGCCAGTTGTTCGCGCAAAGGGTTGTAACCTTCAGTAGCACCATATTGCAAAGCAGCACCAGGCTCCTTAGACAAAGCCAGCGCACTCGCCTCACGAATACCCTCCACATCAAACATAGCGCTATCTGGAAATCCACCCGCAAAACTAATAATGCCGGGCTTACCCAGCAACTTAAAAAGCTCTCGAATAGCAGAAGTTTCAACGTTGTTAAGTCGGTCAGCGAATTGCATAGTTAGTTGGGTTAAATAGTGGTAATTGGGTAATTGGGGTCAGAACCCAATTAATTTAATTTCTTATTGGTGCTAATTGGTAGGTTAATTGAAGTTAATTGGGGTCAGAACCCAATTAACCTGACCCAATCAACCTAAACTAGCAAAATGAAAAAAGAACACATTGAGTCGTTTTTTGCGACGCTTTATGCGGCGAATCCGCAACCCAATACCGAGTTGGAATATACCAGTGTGTTTGAGCTGCTGGCGGCGGTGCTGCTGAGTGCGCAGGCGACGGATGTGGGGGTTAATAAAGCAACGCGACGCTTGTTTCCTGTTGCCAATACACCGCAGCAAATCATTCGGCTTGGGCTTGATGGGCTCGAAGGCTATTTAAAAACTATAGGTTTATTTAGAAGCAAGGCTAAGCACCTGATGGAGACTTGCCATATCTTGGTAGAACAACACCAAGGCAAAGTACCACGAAGTCGCGAATCTCTTGAAGCACTACCAGGCGTAGGACGCAAGACTGCTAATGTGGTGTTGAACGTGGCCTATGGCGAGCCAACGATGGCGGTTGACACACATATCTTTCGAGTTGGAAACCGCACGGGGCTAGCAAAAGGTAAAACACCTTTCGCCGTCGAAATGCAGTTACTCAAACGCATTCCAGAAAAATATTTAGTCGACGCGCACCATTGGCTTATCTTGCATGGTCGTTATGTGTGCCAAGCGCGCACGCCGCGCTGCTGGGAATGTGGGGTTTCAGAATTTTGCGGATTCAAACCCAAATCACACGCGTGAAATTGGGCTGTTTAAGTCAAAATTAATTGCGATCTGACCCCAATTAATGGAATTCTTTCTCATGCATCCACGCGGCATGTTTGGGGGCGCGACGGGTTTGGCTCCACTCTTCTAGCATGTCCCATTTCACGGCATCTAGTTTTTCTTGCATTTCGGGTGTAGCGGTGTCGCAGGCGAGTTCTAAGCGATGGCCATTGGGGTCGAAGAAATAAATGGATTTGAAAATCGTGTGATCGGTCACGCCAATCACGTCGATGCCACTGGCTTGCAAACGGGACTTGGCCGACTCGAGTTCGTCCAAGCTATTCACCTTGAAAGCAATATGCTGCACCCAGTCAGGCGTATTGGTGTCGCGGCCCATCTCTGGCGCAGTGGGCAGCTCAAAGAATGCCAAGACATTTCCGTTTCCTGCATCTAAAAACACATGCATATAGGGGTCGGGCGCTTTGGTGCTGGGGACTAAATCTTCAGCGATGGCCAACACAAAATCCATATTCAAATGTTTGACATACCAGTCCACCGTTTGTTTGGCATCTTTGCAACGGTAGGCTACATGGTGGATGCGGTTGACTTTCATGGTGTTCTCCTGGAATAGTTTTATGCAGCAGGGGCGACATCAGCACGCGCGAGCGCCATGGCTTCGCGCAATATATGGATATCACCAATTTGGTTACTCAATAACAAAATCAGCTTGGCATTGACTAGAGCGCTTTGCTCGTCCGTCAAATCGCGGTGCGTGTCAATTAGCGCTTCATAAAAATCATCGCCAGGCGTGAAGTCTCGAAAATAGCGCTTGCCCGTCTCGTAAAAATTTGGTTGTAAATTCAAAGCATTACCTCTTTATTTCAAAGTTTCAACTTTTAAGCTGCGACCATGGATGAACCCATAGCGACGCGCAATGCTTGCTCAACAGCTTGCATCTCAAAACGTCTCCAACGGGCTGCAATATGTTGATCAGGTCTCACCAACCAAACACTTCCCGACTGCGCATCGTATCGCTTAGCGAACAGTCCTTGCACATCCACAAGCACACGCATACCTTCAACAATGCCAGAACGATTGCTAATTAGCACAGGCTCAATAGGAACCGGTGCGTTACGCAAAGCAAGCAACGACTGGCGTGTGCTGGCATCTATTTGCGCCAAATCATCCACAAACACCAAGCACTGAAATGTGCCGCCTATGCAATCAACAAGCCAAACAGCCTCCCCATCACATTGCATAGGCGCATCATCCATTGGCGCGCCCGGCACCATAGCACCAGCAAAGGAATCGACGTCAACCGTATTCAAAGGCGACTCGGTAATAAAACTAGGCACTGACAAGCGTCCAGAATTCACCAACTTACGCGCAAAGGGATGGTGTCTAGCCAACGCAAGAGCAGCATCGCGGAACACGCGACTCGTTTTACTTTTAGGCGTAATGAAATCTGTGGACCGGGTAGAGTTCAAAATATTTTCATCTGCCGCGTATGCGCGTTCGCTGTGATAGGTGTCCAACAACGACTCAGGCGCTAAACCACGGATCACCAAATCCAACTTCCATATCAAACCGTCAGCGTCTTGCAAACCAGAGTTGGCGCCCCGCGCGCCAAAAGGCGAGACTTGGTGTGCGGCGTCACCGACAAACAATAAGCGTTGGTGGCGAAACTCTTTCATGCGACGGCATTGGAAGGTGTAAATACTGACCCACTCCAACTCAAATTCTGTGTCGTTGCCAAACATGGTTTTGAGACGTGGCAATACTTTTTCAGGTTTGCGCTCTTCTTCAGGATCTGCATCCCAGCCCAATTGAAAATCAATCCGCCATACGTTGTCGGCTTGCTTGTGCAACAACACGCTTTGGCCTGGATGAAACGGCGGGTTAAACCACAAACGTCGCTCAGCGGGGAAATCCACCTTCATCACCACGTCGGCAATCAAAAATCGGTCTTTAAAAACATATCCTTCAATATCTAGCCCTAACATTTGTCGAATAGGGCTGCGTGCACCATCGGCAACGATTACCCAATCTGCAGAAACAGAAAATTTACCCTCTGGTGAATCAAAGTCCACCATCGCTTGGGTTGCCTGTGAAGTCACACCAATCGCTTTGCAGTTCCATCGCACATCCACACCCAGCGCAAGTGCACGTTCCACCAAAGCCTCTTCTAAGTAGTACTGCTGCAAATTAATCATGCCTGGGCGCTTATGCCCCGCTTCAGGCACCAAATTGAATTGGTAAACCTCTTCTTCTTCCACATAGGTACGCCCAATATTCCAGCTCACACCTTTTTCACAAAGCGGCTGGCCAACACCCAACCTATCCAAGATTTCTAATGTGCGTTTGGCATAACAAACAGCACGCGAACCAAACGAGACAGAATCGTCTTCGTCCAACAATAAAACTTCTAACCCCTTCAATCGCGCAT
>SYDB01000224.1 GCA_005786815.1 Burkholderiales bacterium | reverse complement strand
GCCCTTTAGCCGAGCCATTGATTTTGTAGAAAAAGAGTCGATGCCATGTAAAGGTTTCATGAGCCACTCCAAATTTGAGGTTCTGACTGCCTTGAAGCTACTGCAAAATTTGGCACCAGTATGCTTGCTCAGGACAATCTAAATGACTTATTCATATATTTGTAACGCACCTTGCCAAGAATTCTACAGAGTACAAACCCCATAGATTCAACGTGAGTTGAGGCTATTTAAGGTAAAAGATATTTACAATGCCTGCATGAAATTAAATTATTTCTTTTGTGTATTTTTTCTGGTTTCGACAGCTGTATCTGCTTCGGATGAGGATACATACAAAGCCGTGTGCGCAAATTGTCATTCCATAAATTTTGCAAATTCACCTCAAATTGGAAATAAAGCCAAGTGGGCTCCCTTGATTGCTGAGGGTCAAGTGACGCTAACAGCCCATGGTTATGTTGGCGTCAGGGCCATGCCCCCTAAAGGCGGCAAACCAGACTTGAGTGTGGAAGATTTCGCTGGAGCTTTGAATTACATGGTGAATAAATCTGGTGGCAATTGGAAAGCCCCTGATCAAAAAACGCTTGGAGCCATAAATGCTGAAATTGCCAGGCGTCAAAAGTCGCTTCAAGGTAAGTAGTATTTGATTAAAGCTTGTCTTTTTGTTTAAAACTGCGGTTTTGTTCCAGCTTTTCTGTAACTTCAATACAAACTCCCTTTGCGTCTGGAGTTCCTCCACCCAGACATCTACCTTCGGAAACACATAGTGCCTCGCCAGCTACAGACTTTTTTTCCATTCTCGAGGGTGCAGGACACTTACCTTCATTAGGCAACATCTTTCTGGCACAGTAGCCTGAAAAATACCAAGTAAGAGAAGCTGGGCAACTCACCATCTCAGCCAATACGGATGCGGGATAAGCCAATGTGATCAATAACATTGGCAAGAAAGTTTGGCGGATACAACGCTGTAAAAACCTACGCATCCAGATCCATCCTTTGAAATATTTCAAGAACCGATGCATAGTGGCACATGATTTACTAGTCGCGCATAGGGTAAACACTTGCTCGTTTAAACGTCACCACGTGCGCTACCTCTGCGCGAATACCAATCCACTCACCCACCTTGTGGTCGTGGTGACTGGGAACATGGGCCATCACCGACTCACCAGTTTTCAACCGCAAGGTATATAAAAATTCTGAGCCGCGGAATGATTTGCGAATAATCTCCGCCTTCACTGGCGCATCGTCATCGTGCACGATGTCATCGGCGCGGAGCAAGACGTCACACTCGCCCGAGACAAAAGCGCTTGGCAAAGGGCACTCCGCTATATCCACCAAGTCGCCCATTGGCGTTTGCACTACAACTTGGTTGTTTGATTCTTTTATGGTGGCTGGCGCGAATACGCCATGCCCAATGAACTCTGCCACAAAACGCGTATTCGGCCGGTGATAGAGGGTGTAGGCGTCGTCCCACTGCTGCAATTGACCTTCAGACATGACGCCAATCACATCTCCAATAGCAAATGCTTCCATCTGGTCATGCGTCACAAATAAGGCGGTAGTTTTTGCTTCTTTCAAAATGCCTCGAACTTCTAGGGCCAAGCGTTCGCGCAATTCCACATCTAGGTTTGAGAAAGGCTCATCTAGCAAAAGCAGTTGTGGCTTTGGCGCTAAGGCTCGGGCTAAAGCCACGCGCTGTTGTTGACCACCAGACAACTCGTGTGGATACCTCTGCGCACTGCTTACCAATCCAACCAGCGACAGTACCTCGCGCACCCGCTTATCGCTGTCTAAACGAGGCAGCTTATGAAGTCCAAAGCCCACGTTGTCAAAGACGCTCAAATGGGGGAAAAGAGCGTAGTCTTGAAATACCATTCCAATGCGTCGCTCTTGTGGTGCTATGTGAACCTTGTCACCACTGACCAAGGTTTGGGCCAATCGAATTTCACCCGCACTGGCTCTCTCAAGACCAGCCACAGCGCGTAGCAATGTGGTTTTGCCACAGCCCGAAGGTCCTATGAGAACACCCATCTCTCCGGCACGAAGGCTCAAAGTAACGCCATCCACTGCTGGATAGCCTCGTTCTGGATAGCGAATGGAGAGCTGCGCAACATCTAAAAACATGGCGCCATTGTAGGGATGGGGCATTGACGACGCGACTGTGGCGGCTTTCTACAATGCCACATGATTTCTAGTTTTCGTTTGTTTGTGACCTGTGTGGTGGTTGCACTGGCCCTGTTGTTGGCATTACCCGTGTTGACCGTGCTTTTTTCATGGGTGCAATGGAACCATGCATCCGCCCAAATTTTGACGGAGATGGCCAACACAGTGCTACCTGACTATGCGGGCACATCGTTACTACTGTGTTTGTTGGTCAGCATCGGTGTCGTGAGCATGGGTACGGTGTCAGCCACTGCAGTGACTTTGTTTGACTTTCCGATGCGACGCACTTTGGAGTGGGCATTGCTTCTACCGCTTGCGATGCCGGCTTACGTCGTAGCTTATGCCTACACCGACTACCTCCAATTCAGCGGTCCATTGCAAACTGGCATTCGCGAAATCTTTGGCCTAGAGGGTCGCGTGTTTCCGGAAGTGCGCAATGTATGGGGTGCGGCCTGTGTGTTCACGCTGGCGCTTTATCCCTATGTTTATTTGTTAGCGCGTACTGCTTTGTCTGATCGTGCGAACCATTTGATGGAAGCTGCGCGCTTGCTAGGTGCGCCCTTGTCTCGACGTATCTTGCACGTGGCATTGCCGCTAGCCCGACCAGCGATTGCAGCCGGTACAACTTTGGCGCTGATGGAAACACTGGCCGACTATGGCGTCTCCAGCTACTTTGGGATTCAAACCTTTACCGCTGGCATTTACAAAGCGTGGTTGGTGATGGATAACCAAGTCGCTGCAGCACAACTTGCAACCTTGCTCTTATTGGTAGTCGTGCTGTTGTTGTCAGCCGAAAAACGCGCACAACATCGGCTTCGTTTCTCCAGCGACCGCCCGGATCATCTAGGACAAGAATCGCAACCTTTCAAACTGCAAGGCACATCTGCCTTCATTGCTTGGACCTTGTGTGCGCTACCTGTGCTATGTGGTTTTGTATTGCCGGTGCTATTTATGTTGCGTGCCTTGTTTCAAGAAGATACCTTGAACAATTTACCTTGGGGCCGTTTTGTGCAGTGGTCATTGACCAGTTTGTCGCTCGCCGGCATGACGGCTGTTTTGGCTGTGGGGGTTGCGTTGCTGTTAACCGCACAAGTGCGCTCACAACCCAATAGGATCTCGCGTGCCGTCATGGGCGTAATGAACTTGGGCTACGCCGTTCCAGGGGCGGTCATTGTGGTGGGGCTGCTCTTGCCTATGGGTTGGATCCAAAAGAGTTGGCCGCAATCAGGCTTGGGGTATTGGCTAACCGCTACATTTTTAGGATTAATTTGGGCTTACATGGTTCGCTTTGTCGCTGTTGCATTGCAATCTGTGCAAAGCGGTTACACACGCGTGCCCTCCTCGCTTGACGACAGTGCGCGCATGTTAGGAATTTCTGGCCTCTCCCTTATGCGTCTTGTGCACTGGCCTTTGCTCAAGAAGCCTCTAGCGGCTGCAGGCTTACTTGTACTGGTGGACGTGATGAAGGAATTACCTGCCACCTTGGTGCTACGCCCATTCAACACCGACACACTGGCAGTCATGGCGTATCAGTTGGCGCGAGATGAACGGTTGGGAGAAGCCGCTATGCCCTCACTTGCTTTGGTTTTGGTAGGTCTGTTACCGGTAATTTTGTTAAGCAGAACGCTGCGCCGCAACTGAAAACCGCCTCGCGCAGAGGAACATCGCAAAACATCGCAAAACCAAATGAGAGTGATTCTCATTTGATGTAAACTTTCCTCCAAGTTGTTCACTTGGAGTCGCTTCATGCGTCTTACCCCTCACCTCAGCGTTTTGCCCCTTACCTTTGTATTGCTTTCATGTTTTGCTCTGCTCAACCAACCTGTCGTGGCGCAAGAGCAAGTCATCAACCTCTATTCAGCACGCCACTACCCTACAGATGAGACGCTATACAGCGACTTCACCAAAGCCACCGGTATCAAGATCAATCGCGTGGACGCAGACGATGCGGGAATCATTGCCCGTTTGAAGGCGGAAGGTGCGGCTTCACCCGCCGATGTCATCTTGTTAGTCGATGCTGCCCGCCTTTGGAAAGGCGAAGTCGACGATATGTTCATGCCCATTAAATCCAAAGTCCTTGAGACGGCAGTCCCCGCACAGTTAAGAGCGAAACCCACAGATGCAGGACGCACGGCTTGGTTTGGTTTGTCCACGCGGGCACGCGTGGTGGTTTACGACAAACTCAAAGTTCAACGCGAAGACGTGGACACCTATGAAGAGTTGGCAGACCCCAAAAACAAAGGCAAGCTCTGCATTCGCTCTGGCTCACACCCTTACAACTTGAGCCTGTTTGGCGCGATGACAGAACACCTCGGCACCGCCGCCACAGAAACTTGGCTGAAAGGCTTGGTCGACAACATGGCCCGCGCACCTAAAGGTGGCGACACAGACCAAATCAAAGCCGTAGCCAGCGGAGAGTGCGGCATT
>SYDB01000223.1 GCA_005786815.1 Burkholderiales bacterium | reverse complement strand
TCTGTGTGTAAGCGACCACGGTAGGTTTGCCCGTGGTGCCACTGGACGCGTGTATGCGCACACATTGGACACGTGGCACGGCCAGCATGCCAAACGGATAGTTATCGCGTAAATCAGCTTTGGTGGTGAATGGAAACTTTGCTAGGTCTTGCAGACTTTTGCAGTCATCTGGATGCACGCCTGCCGCATCAAACTTGGTGCGGTATGCAGGTGAATTGGCAGAAGCGTGCTGCAAAGTGGATTGCAAACGTTTGAGTTGCAAAGCACGCAACTCATCTATACTGGCTTTTTCATTTGGGTCTAAGGGAAATGATGTTAGGCTCATGCTGGAATCACCGTGCCTTGAATTTGCGCGCTCTTGCCACGGAACATGGCAATGGTGTCGCCGTGTTGGTTGGTCACGCGCATATCGTAAATACCGTGTCTGCCAGACAAGGTTTGCTCAATGCCTACGCAAGTCAACACATCACCCTCATGCGCAGGTTTTAAAAATTCAATGCTGCATCCTGCAGCCACTGCCGCTTTGTTGTAACTGTTACAGGCAAATGCAAATGTGGAATCTGCCAGCGTAAAAATAAAACCGCCATGGCAAATTTGGTGGCCATTCAAATGCAGCGGCTTGACTTCCATACGCATAGTTGCTCGTCCTGGCGCGCACTCTTGCAGCGTGATACCCATGGTGTCTTTGGTGGCGGTGTCGACCGCGTACATGGTTTTGCCAACTTGTTCGGCTAGGGCATGGGCTTGGGCTTGCGTAATTGTTTGGGCTTGCGTATCCATTGCGCTTACTCGCCTTTAAATTCTGGTGCGCGCTTTTGTAAGAAAGCGTTGACGCCTTCGATGTAATCGTGTGTGCGCCCCATTGCAGATTGGGTGTCGCGCTCTACATCAAGGTGCTGGGTGAAGGTGCGTATGCCTGCGTCGCGCAACAAATGGCGTGTTGCTACCAATGCTTTCGTCGGCATGACAGCCAATCGCTCGGCCAATGCAAGGGCTGCAGCTACGCTGTCTTCTGCCACGTCCCAAATCAAACCCCACTCTTTGGCTTTGTCAGCAGAAAGTTTGTCGCCCGTCATAGCCAAGGCCATGGCGCGCGCCATACCTAAACGTTCCACCAACAACCAACTGCCCCCTGCATCTGGTATCAAACCGATCTTGCTAAATGCTTGAATAAAACTAGCAGCAGGCGCCGCAATCGCAATATCGCAACACATAGCCAGTGATGCACCCGCTCCAGCGGCCACGCCATTGACGGCGGCGATTGTTGGCATGCGCAAATTTTGTAGGCGACGCGCAGTGGGGTTGAAGGCTTGGTCAATTACAGGGCCTGGGTCTGCACGTTTCACTAAGTCAGGGCCAGGCGCGAAATCAAATTCTGACAAATCAGCGCCCGCACAAAAGCCTCTACCGGCACCTGTGATCACCAACGCACGAATTTTTGAATCAGCCTCTGCCATGTCTAAGGCAGCCCACAAGTCGTGGTGCATTTGGCGCGTGAAACTGTTGAGTGCCTGAGGACGATTGAGCGTGACCAAGGCCACTGCACCTCGGGCTTCGTATGAAACGCTGGTTTCCTGAGAGGCTTCTGGATCTGCGGATTTTGTGTTTGACATGGTGAATTGGTGTTGCATTCAGGGAGGGTTTCTTCCTGAGAATTTACCATTCACCGACCGAGCGGTTGGTTAATGTTTACCCGCAGAAATTAATGGTTGCAAACATTTCACCGCCAGTGCGCCCCACGCGAACACCACGCCAAGCCACAGCATATAAACGCCAATGGGGTCTTCAAATGTTCTATTGAGCAGATCTAAACTAAGCGCACAACATAAAAAGTGCAATAACCAAACGCTCCGGGTGGTTTGCCAAGCGCTTTGCCAGCGTTGCGCGATGTAGGCGCCATTGAGCCCAGCAAGCCAACCAACACATGCACCAGCCAATACATCAAAAGGCCAATGCGCCCCCACTGCAATGCGTGAGACACCTACTAAAGCAGCGACAAGAAAAGCAAATGCCAATGCGAACCATGACGACACATCCAAATTTGAATGGGTTTCTTGATTCGTCGCAGGGCTATACATTGCAGAATTTTTTCTGTTTGCAAACCATATACAAGACCACACCGCGCCAGCCGCGGCAAATGCAGTTATGGTGTGTCCCGAAGGAAAGCTGTGTCCACGCAACACAGAACCCACCACATGAAAGTCGGTCAAAGCCAAGATTTCCGCAGGCCTTGGCGCATCGAACAACCATTTCAATGTCAACGAAGTGATGCCTCCAACAGGAATAGCGGCCAATACGCCCACCCACATTGTTGGACGCATCAGCAATAGAGGCGCCATCACACACAGCGTGACCGCGGTATCGCCTAAAAATGTCAAGCCCGCCCACCATTGCGGGTTCAAGACCGTCAAGGCATTGACCGAGACAAATAATGGCGTTTGCTGCACTTGGGTGACTTGCAAACCAATGGCCAGCAAAAGTCCCACGACAGCCACTACCGCACTCATTTGCTAGGCCCCTGCCAGTCTTGGCAATGCGATAGGTTGAAGTGTGCAATTTGACGGCCCGCAACGCGCACGGGCAAGTTCTCGAGCACATCACAACGGGCAAATTGCGTATCGCCGACGGGTGGTGCAAAACTCATCAAAGACCAATCGATCCAAATCACATCTTCTTGCGGTGAAAACCGACCAAACCAAATATCGAATTGGTCGCCGTGGGAATTGACCACCTTCACAGGCACGGGACGGGCATACCAAGCGATACGGCTCGCTAGCGTCCAATTGGTCACTGCGAGTGTTGGAACATTTTTCTCTTTGGCCCAACGCACACCAAGTTCTGCCGCTTGCGACCATCCATGCAAATCTGCAAATGGATTTTTTGCTGCTTCGTCGACACCAACCCCTGGAGATGTCAGAGCTTGCTTTTCGTTTTCAGATGTGAATCCACCCGTCAACATGAGGGCGAACATAGCCGCGCAAATAAGGCCTTGGAGAGCCAATACCGACTTCACAATGCGCGGGTGATGAGCAATCAAACCCACCACACCAGCAGCGATCATGGGCACCAAAGCGATGAAGAACGGTGCTACCCAGTGCGGCAAGGTACTGCCCCTGCCCGATAGGTAAAACAACAGCAACACCCCTGGAACTCCAAAAGACGCAACCAAGAAGCCTGGCGCGATATGTTGTGTTTTTTGCGAAGACAGATTGGGCACAGAAACTGTTGCATTAGCGTGATACGACTTACCAGACCGCGCATACTTTTTTAAAGCCCAAGGCGCTATCAAGCCAAACGAAATAATGACCACCACCACATAGAGCAACAACTTGCGTGCTTGCCACGCTTTGCTACCCGCTGCGTGGTTTGCTTGGTACACAAACGAGGCCCAATCGTGGATGGCATTCCAATAGAGCACAGGCATCACACACAGCAAAGCCACTGCAAAAGCTAGCCAAGGTCCAAGTTGCAATAACCAACGCCAACCTTTGTAATGACATAGGGCCAACACAACGCCCAATGCCAAAAGTACTGCGGTGTATTTGGCCAAACCGGACAAGCCCAGCGCAAGGCCGAGTAAAAGCCAAGTCACTATTTGATTCGAATTGACATTTACCTGCTGGCTGGCGAGTTTTTGGTTAGCGTTTTTCTTTTTAGGTAAGGCTTCATCCGGTTGGCACAGTTGCCAAGTCAGCCACATCACCCAGCAGGTGAGCGGCATCAGCAAAGCATCGGGTGTCAAAGCAAAACCTAGCAAATGCGGAATGGGGCTGAGCAGCAACAGTAGCAGATCCACACGTAAACCAAACAAAAAGCTCTTGGCGATTTGCGGATACATCGCATCACACAAACGCATCACCCCAAAAGCGGTGAGCACCCAAGCCAAAATGGGTACCACACGCATCCACACGTTAGCGCCACCGAATTGCAAAAACAGCCACTGCAACCAACCTACTAAGGGCGGATGGTCGTAATAACTCCAATCGATGTGAGAGGCGTAGAGCGCGTAATGCGCTTCATCTGGCGAGAGGTCGATGAGCGCACCCATCACAAGGTGCAGCAGAACACCTACACCAACGCCCATCCAAACTCTGGGGGTCCAACGCGTCACATCAGCCTTTGCGTCTTTGAGGCCACACAAAAAGTGAGGTGGTCACGTAATTCCACATCAGCCCCACCAAAATACCGGCCAAGCCTGAGAACAACCAGTAACCCCAGTCGCCATATATATAAGATGCAACGCCGACATTCGAAGCGGCACCAATGCCACAAGCCAGCATGAATTTGACTAATCCAGCCCACCAAGCCCAGCCGTGTAACTGTTTGTCACGGTAAGTCAATGCGTTGTTGAGAAAGAAGTTAAACACCATCGATATCAACACCGCCGAGGTTTGCGCCACCACAAACGGCATAGACAGCACGGCCATGCCCGTCCACAAAATACTCAAATGCACCAACACCCCCACTGCACCAACACTTGCAAAAGACACCAATTGCACAGGGATGTAGCGACCGACGGTTTTATCTGCCAAAAGCATGAGGTAATCCCATGCCACGCGGTTGTCTAGTTTGCTCTCACCCGCTAAGCGTTGGCCAAAACGAAATGGAATTTCTTTGATTCTTAAAGTCTTCGGTGAGGAGACCACCACATCCACCAAAATTTTGAATCCCATGCTCGAGAGCTTGTAGACAGCATCTTCGATCACATGGCGGCGCAACATAAAAAAACCGCTCATCGGGTCTTTGATGGTTAAGCCCAATAAGCGCTGGCTCAAAGTAGTGGCAAATAGACTGGTGTTGCGTCGGCTATCGTCCCAGTCACCCACACTGCCGCCTTCCATGTAGCGGGTACCAATCGCGAGGTCATAGTGTTCATCGCGCAAAGCAGCCAACATAGTGGGCAACAAAGTTTCGTCGTGTTGCAAGTCTGCGTCCATCACTGCGATAAATTGGGCACTGGTGGACAGCATGCCTTCCACACAAGCGCTTGAGAGACCGCGTCTACCCACGCGGCGAATACAGCGCACATGCGGGTCGGTCGACGCCAATTCACGTAAGCGCTGCACGGTTCCGTCAGGAGAGTCATCGTCAACAAACACCGCCTCCCAAGAACCACCTTGCAAAGTAGTGTGCAAACGCTCGACCAACACAGCCACATTGAGTGATTCGTTGAAAGTGGGAATAACGATAGCCAAAGTCACCCCTTGCTCAGGCTTGTTGGACTGCTCGTGGGGTGAACTCATGGTGAATGCGCTTAGGGGAATAGGAGCAAGAATGGCGGGCATGGTATCACTCAGACAGTAAGATGGATGGAGTTTGCCCTCGTTGGCTTTTTTCAACTCCACCTCTAGAGAACTTTCATGACCTACGAAATGATCCAAACCCGAATCGATGCTGACAAAGTAGGCGTCGTCACGCTCAACCGTCCTAAGCAGTTGAATGCATTGAACGAGCAACTCATGACAGAGTTAGGCGCCGCACTCAAGGAGTTCGACGACAACCCTGCCATTGGTTGCATGGTCATCACAGGCAGTGAAAAAGCGTTTGCCGCAGGTGCTGATATTGGTGCCATGGCCACATACAGCTTTGCCGATGTGTATGTGCACGACTACATCACCCGAAACTGGGAAATCATTCGCGCTGTCCGCAAACCTGTCATCGCTGCGGTGAGCGGTTTCGCTTTGGGTGGTGGATGTGAATTGGCCATGATGTGCGACTTCATCATCGCTGCTGACAACGCTAAATTTGGTCAGCCCGAAATCAAACTCGGCATCATTCCGGGCGCTGGTGGTACGCAGCGTTTGCCACGCGCAGTCGGCAAAGCCAAAGCTATGGACTTGGCCTTGACCGGACGCATGATGGACGCTGTGGAAGCAGAAAAATCAGGCTTGGTCAGCCGCGTTGTTCCATTAGACAAACTGATGGAAGAAACCTTGGGTGCTGCTTTGATAATTTGCGGCTACTCGCAAGTGGCCACACGCGCCGCTAAAGAATCGGTCAACCGTGCGTTTGAAAGCGGCTTATCTGACGGCGTGATGTTTGAGCGCCGCTTGTTCCACGCATTGTTTGCGACCGAAGACCAGAAAGAGGGCATGGACGCATTTATGAATAAACGGGCGGCGGTTTTTACAAATAAGTAATGCAAGTCCAAAGCCGCCAAAAATCTAAAGTGCAGGCTAAGCGGCTTATGAACTAGTAGCGCCTGGTAGAAACAGTGTCAGCCTGTGGTTTATTGACAGGCATATTGTTTTTATTCTTGTCTAGCTCGCTGGTGTCAGCTTCATAATTTTTTTGTGCGGTTTTTTTCTCAGACAACAATGTTTCGATACTTTGATTGATCTTGATGGTGTTGGCAGTTCCAAGCCATGGCGCAAGGTTGCCGCGAATAAATGTAATTTGGTCTGGCGCACAAGCCTTACCAAATTTTACTAGCCAATCGCTCACAGATTTTTCTCGCGCTTGCTCATCATTGGTTGCAAGCGCTAGCATTTTGAAATCAGCGACATTGCAAACCAATGCATCTTTGCTTTGGGCGCCAACTGGTCCCGATAACAGCAACCCACTGACGGCAACAAGCAAGAGACCCTTCATAGAAGAAGTCCTTTCGTATCTTGGCACACCATATTGTTGGTTTTTCATTTTCACCTCCATCTTGCTAATTCATAAGTTTGCAAATTCGGCAAAGCCACTTGCCACAAGGTTAATTATTAATTCCTAGATATTATCCCTGTAGTTCTGAAATAGCATCTGCAATAACAATGATCAATATGACATTACCCAAAAGAATCGCCCTCGTTGCAGCTTGTGCGCTTTTTTACTATGTGATTTTCTATTTGAACAAGCTGCTCTTTGATACTTATGAGTTTTCTTATGGTGTCAATT
>SYDB01000222.1 GCA_005786815.1 Burkholderiales bacterium | reverse complement strand
CGTTTCCAAGTGTTCAATACACCTGCGCCCAATGCGACCAAAGACATCAAGGCGATGTAAGGAAACATCCAACGCGTCATCACGACTGCCGCTTCAAATCCTTGCGGTGTTTGCTGCAGGCCACTAGCCATAGCCCAGACTAACCAAGGCGCGCCCAAAACGCCCGCAATGCTGGCCACAAACAAGGCCCAAGCCAACACGGTAGTGACGTGGTGAATCAAGACATGCGTGGCTTCGTCCCCTGCCTGCTGGCGGCTGGCGGCTAAGACGGGAACGAAGGCTTGGCTGAAAGCGCCTTCTGCAAAGAGGCGCCTAAACAGATTAGGGATACGAAATGCCACATTGAAAGCGTCAGTCAAGGCACTAGCGCCAAAAGTCGAGGCTATCAAGAGTTCCCGCACCAACCCGGTGATGCGTGACACCAAGGTCAGGCTCGAGACGATAGAGGCGGATTTGAACAAGGACACGGCCACAAGTGTAGCCAGACAGCGTTTCCCGCTACAATATTCGGCTTTGCTGACAACATCCACAGACACTTAAGGAACCCAAACCATGGCATCTGCTAAGCCAAAGAAAAAGAACCCGCGCCTTGCGTCGGGCCGTAAACGCGTCCGTCAGGACGAAAAAATCAACGCCGCCAACACCTCTTTGCGCTCTAAGTACCGTACTGCGGTCAAAAACGTCGAGAAAGCTGTTTTAGCTGGCGACAAAACCAAAGCTGCCGAATTGTTCGGCAAGATGCAAACCGTTGTCGACACTGTCGCTGACAAAGGCATCTTCCACAAAAACAAAGCGGCTCGTGACAAGAGCCGTCTCGCGTCCAAGGTCAAGGCCTTGGCTCTCGCTGCCTAATTTAATTACTAGGCAACCCGCCCAGCCTGAAATACCAGGCTGCCGTTTGTAACGGGTGCGCTGTCAGCAAAGCAAAAACCCGCCTCCAACACCTGCAGATCATTGTCTTTGGCGAAATTCATCACAAAATCCCACGCCATCGGCTCTTCTTCGCGCAAGTCTGTGTGAACGATGACACATTTTTTCCCTTCTACAGTATTAGGAACACACCAGGGTGAATAGCTGATGTAACTGTCGGGCGTTGCGCCACCTGGGCGAAATTGGCTCATCACGCCTGCCAAACGCTCTGCCCAATCACTAGGCCGAAAGGTTCGCCCCTCGTGGGTGAGGCCCAATATAAAGACTTCTTTGGTGTGATCAGAAACCATAGGATAAAGGTGGGGATGAGGGGAAGCGCTTCGAGGGTCACTCAGATTTGCGAGTGCGAGGCGATTCTATCCTGTATAGGACTTGCGATTAGCACAAACCCTAATGCCGCTGAGAATTTGTGACCTCGATACCCCTAAAATCGCACCTCAACGGCTCAACCTTCGTTGGGTCGTTTCTATTTTGGAGTTGCCATGATCACGCCCGCATCGCCCCACACCATGAACACCTACGGTCGTCTGCCCGTGGCCTTGTCGCATGGCAAAGGCTTGCGCGTCTGGGATACCAACGGTAAGTCTTATATAGATGGTTTGGCTGGTATCGCCGTCAACACCTTGGGCCATGCCCACCCCAAGCTCACGCCCGCTTTGCAAGACCAAATCGGCAAGATGATCCACAGTTGCAACTACTACCACATACCCAACCAAGAAGCCTTGGCTGCTAAGTTGGTGGAGTTGTCTGGGTTGACGAATGTGTTCTTTTGCTCGACTGGCTTAGAAGCCAACGAAGCAGCATTGAAGCTGGCCCGTAAATTTGGTCATAGCAAAGGCATTGAGAATCCTGAAATCGTGGTCTACGAAAAGTCATTCCATGGCCGCTCTCTCGCCACCTTGGCAGCCACTGGCAACGACAAGATCAAAGAAGGCTTTGGACCCATGATGGAGGGCTTTTTACGCGTGCCTGTCAACGACATCGAGGCACTCAAAAAAGCCACAGTAGGCAACCCTAATGTGGCCGCCGTATTTATGGAAACCATCCAAGGAGAAGGCGGCGTTCAACCGATGCGGATTGAATATATGCAAGCCGTTCGTCAACTTTGCGACGAACAAGACTGGTTGATGATGGTTGACGAAGTGCAATGTGGCATGGGACGCACTGGCAAGTGGTTCGCGCACGAGTGGGCAGGAATCTTGCCTGACGTGATGCCATTGGCTAAGGGCTTAGGGTCTGGTGTGCCTATCGGTGCAGTAGTGGCCGGCCCCAGAGCCGCGAATATTTTCCAGCCTGGTAACCACGGCACCACCTTTGGTGGCAATCCTTTGGCGATGCGTGCGGGCGTCGAGACGATTCGTATCATGGAAGAAGATGGCTTGCTAGAAAACGCCACCCTCGTAGGCAACCATTTACGTTCTGCGTTGGAGAAAAACTTATCGCATCTGCAAGGTGTGAAAGAAATTCGTGGTCAAGGCCTGATGCTTGGCATTGAACTTGAAAAGCCTTGCGGCGTGATCATGAACCGAGCACTGGAAGCCGGTTTGCTTTTGAGCGTTACAGCCGATACGGTGATCCGTTTGGTGCCACCACTCATCATCACTGCGGCAGAGGCTGATGAAATCGTCTCGATCTTGGTGCCTTTGATCAAAAGCTTTTTGGCAGAACCTGCATGAAACACTTTCTGCAATTCTCTGACCTCACGGTAGATGAACTTGCCTACGTGTTCACGCGCGCGTCTGTGATCAAACGCAAATTCAAAGCCTATGAAAAGCACCATACCTTGGCGGACCGCACCCTGGCCATGATTTTCGAAAAAGCTTCCACACGCACGCGCGTGAGCTTTGAAGCGGGCATGTACCAAATGGGTGGTGCGGTCGTGCACTTGACGACAGGCGACAGCCAACTCGGTCGCGCAGAGCCTATCGAAGACAGCGCCAAAGTGATTAGCCGCATGGTCGACTTGGTGATGATTCGCACCTTCGGACAAGACAAGATCAATAGCTTTGCTGCCAATTCGCGCGTGCCGGTGATCAACGGTTTAACCAACGAGTTTCACCCTTGCCAAATCTTGGCTGATTTATTCACCTTTATTGAACACCGTGGCGATACGCAACATCCATTGCAATGTTTACACGGCAAAGTGGTTGCATGGGTGGGTGACGGCAACAATATGGCTAACACTTGGTTGCAAGCCGCAGATATGTTGGGCTTTACCGTGCACCTCAGCACACCGAGTGGTTATGAAGTGGACCCCGCCATTGCCGGCTTGCGTTCACGCGACAGTTACAAAGTATTTAAAGATCCCATGCAAGCCTGCGAAGGCGCGGACTTGGTCACCACCGACGTTTGGACCAGCATGGGTTATGAGGCAGAAAACGCTGTTCGGCAACAAGCCTTCGCAGATTGGTGTGTCGACGCTGACATGATGTCGCAAGCCAAACCCAACGCTTTGTTCATGCATTGCTTGCCTGCCCATCGCGGCGAAGAAGTTGCGGCTGATGTGATCGATGGACCTCAGTCTGTCGTATGGGACGAAGCTGAGAATCGTATGCATGTGCAAAAAGCGTTGATGGAGTTTTTGTTGCTAGGTAAGCAATAAACGCTTCATTAAGTTCCCAATGCATAAACCGGTCAATCGAATTTAGTTTGATTCGGTTACCCGTTTTGAAATCACTGTTTTGTTATGCGCTGAGATAACCATACAGCCACGGTATATCCATCAGCCTTTTGCCTGCCGAACGCAAACCCACATCTCTCGCCCACTGCATTGGACCGGTAGCGTGAAAAATTTCT
>SYDB01000221.1 GCA_005786815.1 Burkholderiales bacterium | reverse complement strand
CGACTTGGCACTGGGTCATGATGTGGCTTAGGGTTGGGAGTCGAATAAATGAACGAGTGAATTTTAAGACGGGACCCCCATGATCGATGTAACGATGGAAAATTTTGAAGCGGACGTGATTGCTGCTTCGCAAACCACACCTGTTTTGGTGGACTTCTGGGCCGACTGGTGTGGCCCTTGTAAATCCTTAGGCCCTGTACTCGAAAAGCTAGAAACGGCTTACGCAGGACGCTTCACCCTTGTCAAAGTCAACGCCGACACCGAGCAACAACTCGCTGGCGCCTTTGGTGTGAAAAGCCTGCCCACTTGTATTTTGTTAATGGGCGGTCGACCTGTTGACGGATTCATGGGTGCATTGCCAGAAGGTAAAGTGCGCGAGTTTTTAGACAAGCACTTGCCGTCCGACGACGAAATGGCTGCCCAAGCAGACGCCCAGGCCGCAGAAGAATTGCTAGAAGCAGGTGACGCCGACGCCGCGCTTGCCAAATTGCAAGAAGCGTTGGAGCTCAACCCCAGCGACGACGAAACGCGTTACAACTTTGTCAAGCTGCTGATCTCAGTCGGCGAATTAGACAAAGCACAAGCGCATCTCGCGCCAGCCTTGGTGCAAAGTCCCTTGCAGTTACGTTTTGAAGCGCTCAGCTATTGGTTGCAAACTTTGCAGTTCGTCAGCACCGATGCACGCGGTAGTTGGCAACCAGAGCAGTTCGATGCCTTGATTGCCCAAAACAAACGCGACTTCGACACCCGTCTCGCCAAGTCACGCGTATTGATTGCCACCGGACTGATGGAAGAAGCGATGGAAGAATTACTAGAAATAATCATGCGCGACAAGGCATGGAATAACGACGTGGCACGCAAAACCTATGTCGCGATTTTGGAATTGATGACACCCCCCAAACCCAAAGCAGACGCTGCCGAAGTTGGCAAATCCAAAGGCGGCATTGAGTTAATGGGCAAAAGCGCCATGCAAGAAGACCCGCAAATGGAGTTGCTCTCGCGCTACCGCCGCAAGCTCAGCATGGCGCTGAACTAATCTTTCAAACGGTCCCAAGCCTCTTGGTATTTGGCCGACGTCTGCGCAATCACATCTTCTGGCAGATGGGGCGCAGGCGGAGATTTGCTCCAAGGCTTGCCTTGCACTTGGGCCGTTTCTAACCAATCGCGCAAAAACTGTTTGTCGTAGCTCGGTGGATTAACGCCCGCCTGGTAAGAGTCCGCGGGCCAATAACGTGAAGAGTCTGGCGTCAGCACCTCGTCCATCAACACCAAATTGCCATTCGGATCGAGCCCAAACTCAAACTTGGTGTCCGCAATGATGATGCCCTTAGCAGCCGCTACATCACGCGCGGTTTCATACAAAGCGATGCTGATGGTGCGGATTTTTTCTGCTAACGGTGCGCCGATGCGTTCAACCGTTTGTTCAAACGTGATGTTTTCATCATGCTCGCCCATGGCCGCTTTGGCAGCAGGCGTGAAGATAGATTCAGGTAAACGGCTGGCATTGTGCAAACCTTTAGGCAAGGGCACGCCACACACCGATTGGCTGGCTTGATACTCCTGCCAACCACTTCCAGCCAAATAACCACGCACCACCGCCTCTATAGGGATAGGCCGCAAGCGTTTCACCAGCATTGCACGGCCAGTAACTTGCGACAATTCGTCTGCATGCACGACCGACTCTGGCGCATCCCCAGTCAAATGGTTAGGGCAAATGTGTCCGAGTTTTTTAAACCAGAACAATGCCATCTGCGTAAGCAAAACACCTTTGCCTGGAATAGGCTCACCCATGATGACGTCGAACGCGCTGATGCGGTCGGACGCCAACATCAAGATGCGGTCGTCGCCTACTGCATAGTTGTCGCGCACCTTGCCACGCGCCAAGAGCGGCAAAGAAGTGAGTGAAGACGTGTGAAGGGCAGATGCCATGAATCAGTGCACCACTTGGGCGAGCTCGCCCCGGGTGTACTTGGCAGCAACCACTTGCAATGAATCACCTTTGATCTTGCTCGCTTGGCCTTCGCAACCGAATTCGATGTAGCGTTGCTTGCAGATTGCCTGCGCTGCTTCGCGCGCGGGCTTAAGCCATTCGCGCGCGTCAAATTTTTCTGGGTTCTCAAACAAGAACTTGCGCACCGCACCTGTCATCGCCAAGCGTATGTCGGTATCGATATTGATTTTGCGCACGCCAAATTTAATCGCCTTTTGAATTTCTTCTACTGGCACGCCATAGGTTTCTTTCATGTTGCCGCCGTATTGGCGAATCGTTGCCAGCAACTCTTGCGGCACGCTAGATGATCCGTGCATGACCAAATGCGTGTTAGGAATGCGGCGGTTGATTTCCATGATGCGGTCAATCGCCAAAATATCGCCCGTAGGTTTACGTGTGAATTTGTAAGCGCCATGGCTGGTACCAATCGCAATTGCCAAGGCGTCGAGTTGGGTGCGTTTGACAAAGTCAGCGGCCTGTTCAGGGTCGGTCAACAATTGTTCGCGCGTCATGGTGGCGTCGGTGCCGTGTCCGTCTTCTTTGTCGCCCTTCATGGTTTCTAAAGAGCCCAAACAACCTAGTTCACCTTCGACAGTCACGCCTAATTTGTGCGCCATGTCGACGACTTTGCGGGTGACGTCCACGTTGTAGTCATAGCTGGCAATCGTTTTGCCGTCAGCTTCTAAGCTGCCGTCCATCATGACCGAACTGAAACCCAAATCGATCGCACCTTGGCAAACGCCAGGGTTTTGTCCGTGGTCTTGGTGCATCACCAGGGGAATTTGCGGATAGGCCTCAACGGCGGCTTGGATCAAATGCTTGAT
>SYDB01000220.1 GCA_005786815.1 Burkholderiales bacterium | reverse complement strand
GTTGAACGCACCAAAATTGACCACTGAACTGTCGCTGAATTAAGCAGTTTCGCCGTAGACCGCCACAGTGCTGTCTACCACCACGTCCGTGTGCAAGGCCACGCTCACCGTGCTGTCACCTACCAATTTGATAGGGCCTGTGGGCATGCGGATTTGTGACTTGGCGACTTCATAGCCGTTTTTGGTCAACTCTTCAGCGATATCGAAGTTGGTAACAGAACCGAACAAACGGCCGTCCACACCCGCTTTTTGGCTGAGCTTTATGGAAGTACCACCCAACTTTTCGCCTTGGGCTTGTGCAGCAGCCAATTTGGCAGCGGCAGCTTTTTCTAATTCAGCGCGGCGCACTTCGAACTCTTTGATGGCCGACTCAGTGGCGCGGCGGGCGCGGCCTGAGGGGATCAAGAAATTGCGTGCGTAACCGTCTTTAACTTTGACGATTTCGCCAAGATTTCCAAGGTTAACGACCTTGTCGAGCAGAATGATTTGCATAGTCGTAGTTCCTTAGATCTTGTGCTGGTCGCTGTAAGGGACCAAGGCCAAGAAGCGCGCGCGCTTGATGGCAGTATTGAGTTGGCGTTGGTAAATCGCGCGGGTGCCGGTCAAACGGGCAGGAATGATCTTACCGTTTTCAGCGATGAAGTCACGCAAAGTGTCTACATCTTTGTAGTCGATTTCTTCTACACCAGTGACTGTGAAGCGGCAAAAACGTTTGCGCTTGAACAACAGTGATTGGGTATTGCGCTTGGGGCGCTTGTCTTTGTTGAATTTCTTAAATGTGGCCATGATCGGGCATCCTATGAAATGTTCTGAAAATCTTGAATATGAAAAACAATCTGCTTGCTATTGCGCGGTGAGGATATGAATCCGGTGAACTTGAACTCAAGGCCTAAGGGCTGCTGAACCAATCGTTCAGCCACACTGCCTATGGCCACTGCTTTGAGATTTGATTTGACCTGCCTAGCTTGTCCAGCTTCTTGAACGTCTGACCCATGTTCGAGTCGCATATCAATTGCGGGCAATCCGGCGGGGGTGTATCGCATGGCCGAAGCCTCTACGATGCAAGCACTCAAAACCAGTTGGTTCACACCTCGCAATAACTGCAGGGTTAAGCCGAGTACTCAGCCTGTTGTGATTTACGGGCTTCCTCGCGCTCCACGGTTTTCATCATGGAAGATGGACCGGTTTCTGCTTTTTTACGCAAAACGGTGAGGTGGCGCAAGACAGCATCGTTGAACTTGAAAGCGTGTTCCAACTCCGTCATGACGTCTTGGTTGGCTTCAATATTCAGGCAGATGTAGTGGGCTTTGGCCAACTTGTTGATCATGTAAGCCAACTGACGGCGGCCCCAATCTTCAACACGGTGAATAGAACCACCACCGGCGGTGATCATGCCTTTGTAACGCTCGAGCATGGCAGGTACCTGCTCGCTTTGATCCGGATGGATCAACAAAATGATTTCGTAATGACGCATAGACACTCCTTGTGGATGAAGCTGCTCGCGGCGTCTGTCGCAATGCAGCAAGGTGAAAAGCCCTCGATTGTAGCCTATTTGGCTAACATTTTCCAGGTCTCGATCACGCTGTCAGGGTTGAGCGAGATGGAATGGATGCCCTCGTCGGCCAACCAATGCGCGAAATCGGGATGGTCGCTGGGTCCTTGTCCGCAAATTCCGACGTATTTGCCTTGGGCCTTGCAGGCGGCAATCGCTTGCTTAAGCAGAACTTTGACCGCAGGGTCGCGTTCGTCAAAATCGGCTGCCAGCAATTCCAAGCCTGAATCGCGGTCTAAGCCAAGGGTGAGTTGCGTCAAATCGTTCGAACCAATTGAGAAGCCATCAAAGAACTGCAAGAACTCATTGGCCAAAATTGCATTGCTGGGCACTTCACACATCATGATGATCTTGAGTTCGTTTTCGCCGCGTTTGAGGCCGTGTAGCGCCAACAGTTGGGTCACGCGTTCTGCTTGCTTCAAGGTGCGCACAAATGGCACCATGACCTGCACATTGGTCAAACCCATGTCAGAGCGCACACGACGCATCGCTTCGCACTCCATGGCAAAGGCTTCGCCAAAGTCTTCACTGATGTAGCGTGCTGCACCTCTAAAACCCAGCATGGGGTTTTCTTCTTCTGGCTCGTAGCGACTGCCACCAATGAGCTTGCGGTATTCGTTGGACTTGAAGTCCGACAAACACACGATCACGGGTTTAGGCCAGAAAGCCGCAGCGATCGTTGCCACGCCTTCGGCGACTTTGTCGACATAGAAAGCGCGCGGCGACGCATGTCCACGCGCCACAGATTCGACGGCCTTCTTTAAATCGGCATCGACATTCGGGTAATCCAAAATCGCTTTGGGATGCACACCAATGTTGTTGTTGATGACGAATTCCAAGCGCGCCAAACCAACGCCATCGTTAGGCAACTGGCAAAAATCAAACGATAACTGCGGATTGCCCACGTTCATCATGATCTTGGTTTTGATCTGCGGCATGGTTCCACGCTGAACTTCGGTTACTTCGGTCTCTAAGAGGCCGTCATAAATATGTCCGGTGTCACCTTCTGCACAACTCACCGTGACCAAAGTGCCGTCTTTGAGATGCTCAGTCGCATCGCCACAACCCACCACGGCTGGAATGCCTAATTCACGCGCGATGATC
>SYDB01000015.1 GCA_005786815.1 Burkholderiales bacterium | reverse complement strand
GGCGTCTCCGTATTTTCATGTAAGTGCTCTGCATATAAGTGCGCAGTCACTGCCACCGATCGCTAAGACACTGCTTAATCTTTTGGACGGAAACTGATCACCAAGGGCGAATGCACGCGGCCGTCGGTGTCACGAGGCAAAACCTCTGTTTTGTCAATGGCCTTTAACACCGCGTTGTCCCAGGCGGCGTTGCCACTTGATTTGATGAGTTTTTTGCCAACGATGGTGCCATCAGGGGCGCAACGAACTTCGACATCAGCAGACGCATTCGACGCAACATCCTCGGTGAAGGTAATGTTGGGCTTGATGCGCGCACGAATGCGTCCGCCATAACTATCGGAGGGTCCTGCAGCACGTTGCGCAGTGCCAGTGGCGTTTTCGTCACCCGTGGCGCCTGCCATACCCGCTATGCGTTTCATATTCTCTTGGCGCAAAGCCTCAATTTTTTTCGTATCTGATGGAGACGGTTTAGCGTCTTTTTGCTCTTGGAGTTTTTTGGCCTCTTTGTCCTTCAGCTCTTTTTCTTTGCGCTCCTTCTCTCTCTTCTCCTTTTCCTTCAACTCTTTTTCTTTCAGGGCCTTGTCCTTGAGTTCCTTTTCTTTGAGTTCTTTCTCTTTGAGCTTGGCTTTTTTCTCTTCTTCTTTTTGCAGAAGCTCTTTTTTCAGACGCTCAGCTTCAAGCGCCTCTTGTTTCTTTTTGTCTTCTTCCAATTGCTTTTTGCGTTTTGCTAACGCGATATCAGCATCTACGTTAGACGTTGGCGCAGGAGGAGGCTTCACCATTTCTTTGGGCGCAGGAGGTGGTGGAGGCGGAGGGGGTGGCGGTTCTACTTCCACAGGTTTAGGCGCTGCGGCCATGGGGATGGCGGCCCACAACTCAGCTTCAACCGATAAGTTGTTGTCTTGTTTCCATTGAATGCCAGCGGTTAAAGCGACCATCAGAAGGAAGTGGACGAGCAAAGCAAGGCCCAGCGAGCGTCCTGTGCCCGGCGGAGGTGGGGGCGCAAACTCGAGGTATGCGGGTGTTGCAGTCATCAGTCTGTAAGTTGCACAGACAAACCTACGCGGGCAATGCCAGCGCGTTGCAAGGTGTCCATGGCTTTGACAACAGTTTCGTATTTGATGGAGCGGTCAGCAGAAATCACCACAGGTGCATCGGTGGAGTTCGCCGTCAGCTCACGCACATCACGCACTAAATCGCTGAGTGAACTTGGCAGTGATTTGGTAACGGCACCTGTGCTCTTGATGGTGATTTTTTCATCCTTGCTGATTTCAATCTGCACGACCTGCGAAGGCACATTGGAGGCTTTGCCCACAGTGGGAAGGTCGATGAGGCTAGGAGAAATCAAAGGAGCCGTGACCATAAAAATAATCAACAACACCAACATTACGTCGATGAACGGCACCATATTGATATCGTTCATGGCGCGACGGCCTTTACGGCCAGAACGCGGAGAAATAGAAGCCATCAGTTAGCCCCTTGTTAATGGCCCAAAGGGCTCGCACTCACATTGCGCTGCAAGATGTTGGAGAACTCTTCGATAAAAGTTTCTAATTTGTTGGAGATGCGGTCGATATCACGTGCAAAGCGGTTGTAGGCCAACACGGCAGGAATCGCAGCAAATAAACCAATCGCAGTGGCGACCAGGGCCTCGGCGATACCAGGCGCCACTTTGGCGAGGGTGACTTGCTGCATGCTGGCCAAACCAGTGAAGGCGTGCATGATGCCCCATACCGTTCCGAACAAGCCCACATAAGGAGAGACCGAACCCACAGACGCCAAGAAAGAGAGGTTGGATTCAATTGCATCCATCTCACGTTGGTAGCTCGCCCGCATCGCGCGACGCGCACCGTCCATCAACATACTGGTGTCGTTGATGCGGCGCTCGCGCAGTTTTTGGTATTCGCGCATGCCGCTGGCAAAAATACGCTCCATAGGGCCCGAGAGTTTGGCGTTTTGCGCAGCAGCGGCAAACAATTCGTTCAAACTCGCGCCAGACCAGAAGTCGCGCTCAAATGTTTCGTTCAAATCCTTGATGCGTCCAATCGCAATAATTTTTCGAAAAATCGCCGTCCAACTGGCAATGGAGACCATCAACAAGATGGCTACAACGGCTTGTACGACCCAACTTGCGTTGAGCAACAAATGGATGATGGAGAAATCTTGGTTCATAGCAGTCGTTCTAGTACGGAAGAGGGAATTCTCGCAGGCTTTAAATCCTGAACGTGCACCCACCCAATGCGGATGGTGCCTTCGCAAAGCAGTTGGTTGTCACGCCAAGCCTGTTGCGTAATGGTCAAACTGGCACGACCACTGTTTTGCAACTGCGCGGTGATGCGAAGCAAGTCATCCAATTTAGCGCTTTGGAAATATTTGACATGGGTTTCGCTCACCACAAACATGCCACCGGTTTCTTCGCGCAAGGTTTGCTGGCCAATGCCTAACGCGCGCAACCATTCGGTGCGTGCGCGTTCAAAAAATTTCAAGTAGTTGGCGTAAAACACAATGCCGCCAGCATCCGTATCCTCCCAATACACGCGCACTGGGTACTCAAAGACTTGGAGTGTCATGCCGCTGGGGTTGGCGTCGCTACTTCGTTGCGACGGTCAGATTGCACCTCGGTGCTGCGCAACTTGGGCACCAAACTATTGAGTACCGCATTGACATATTTATGCCCATCTGTGCCGCCAAATGATTTGGCGAGTTCAATGTATTCATTGAGAACCACGCGCCAAGGCACATCTATGCAATGCTGAAACTCGTAGACCCCCATCCACATCACGGCGCGTTCGATGGGTGATATCTCGTCGAGTTTACGGTCTAGCAAAGGCAAGATGAGTGCATCTATCGCTGTGCGGTGTTCAATGCAACCGTAAAGCAGTGCGTCGTAGTGCACCGAATCCGATTTATGAAAACCGCTTAAGTCGCGGGTAAAGACATCTATATCTGCGGCTTCGTTGCGTCCCACCAAATATTGGTAGAGGCCTTGCAATGCAAACTCACGTGCGCGACTGCGTCCAGACTTGGAGGCGCTTTTGCGCGCGGGCTTGGAGTCGGCGCTCATGCCAGTTGCTCCAGCAACAAAGCCATTTCAACCGCGACACGGGCAGCGTCTCGGCCTTTTTCAGTTTGGCGGGCAACCGCTTGAGGCAGGTCCTCGGTTGTCAAAATGGCATTGGCAACAGGAACATGGAAATCCATGCTGACACGCGTTACACCAGCACCTGACTCGTTGGCTACCAGTTCAAAGTGGTAGGTTTCGCCCCGAATGATGCAGCCCAGAGCGATCAATGCGTTGAAGGGCTCTGGGTCTTCAATATGGGCCAATGCTTGTAGGGCCAAAGGTATTTCTAAAGCGCCAGGTACATGCACATGGGTGATGCGCTCTTGTTTGACTCCCATCGCTTTTAGCTCTGCCAAACATGCTTGGGCGAGTGCATTTGTTATTTCTGGATTGAAGCGGGCTTGCACGATGCCCACTTTGAGCGCGCTACCGTCCAGTTGGTTCGGGGTTGGTGAATTGGGTGTGAACATAATTTTTATTCTTTGCTGACGTAGCCGGTGATTTCGAGCCCGTAACCCACCATGCTGGGCATACGGCGTGGGTTACCGAGCAATCTCATTTTTTGAACGCCGCAGTCGCGCAATATTTGTGCACCAACCCCGTAACTGCGTAAATCCATACGGCCGCGCTCTGGTCCATGGGCTGATCGCGCCGTTCCGTCAAACTGTGACAAGAGTTGCGCGCCACTTTCGCCGCAGTTCAGCAACACGATGACGCCAGCGCCTTCTTTGGCAATGCAACGCATAGCGGCATCTAGTCCCCATGAATGCATGATGCGGTCAGGTTCTAGTGCATCTAAGACCGATAGAGGTTCATGAACGCGTGCAAGCACATCATGGTCTTTGTCCCACTGACCTTTGATCAGCGCCAGATGCACGGCGCCGCTAGTACTGTCTTGGTAAGCCACCGCTTTGAATTCGCCATGCGCGGTCTGCATAGCGCGCGAACTGATGGCGTTGACCAAAGACTCTGTGCGGCTGCGATGTTCGATCAAGCCGGCAATCGTGCCGATCTTCAAACCGTGTTCGCTGGCAAATGTTTGCAAATCAGGCAAACGCGCCATCGTGCCATCGTCATTCATGATTTCGCAAATCACAGCAGAAGGCGAGCAACCTGCCATGGCGGCTAAGTCGCAACCAGCCTCGGTGTGGCCGGCACGCATCAAAACGCCACCTTCAACCGCTTGCAAAGGAAAGACGTGGCCTGGTTGCACCAAATCACTGGCTTGGGTATTTTTGGCAACCGCTACTTGGATAGTTCTGGCGCGGTCTGAAGCTGAAATGCCGGTGGTCACGCCCTCAGCTGCTTCTATCGACACCGTAAAAGCCGTGCTGTAGACCGTACCATTTTGAGCAGCCATCGGAGGCAGTTTGAGAAACTCACAACGTTCGCGTGTCAAGGTGAGGCAAATCAAGCCGCGGCCAAAACGCGCCATGAAGTTAACGGCTTCGGGAGTGACATGGTCACTCGCAAGCACCAAGTCGCCTTCGTTTTCGCGGTCTTCTTCGTCTACCAAGATCACCATGCGCCCAGCTTTGAGTTCAGCGACGATCTCTTCTACAGGAGAAATGACTGCGGGCGTTTTGGGTACGAGTTGTAAGGGGTTAGGCATACGAGGCTTTCGAGGCTTTCAAACAGCGGGCTTTGTTTCTAGCAATTTTTCAACATGCAGCATGCGTTCTACGTAACGCGCTACCGTGTCGATTTCTAAATTCACGGCACTGCCTTTTTGTAGGCTACCTAAGGCGGTGTTTTCGACGGTGTGGGGGATCAGATTGATGCTGATCTCTGAGTTTTGAAGGGTTCCGTCGGCCTGATGGTCTTGCACATGGTTGACCGTCAAACTCACACCATTGACGGTAATCGATCCTTTATAGGCCAAATATTTGGCCAAAGCGATAGGCGCCGATATACGTAGCTCCCAACTCTCGCCCACTTGGGCAAAGTGGCTGACGTGACCGATGCCGTCGACATGGCCTGAGACGATGTGTCCGCCGAGTCGGTCGTTGGCGCGCAGAGCTTTTTCTAAGTTGACGCTGCCAAGTTCGGTCAGGCCGCTGGTGCGGGCCAATGACTCAGCAGAAATGTCGATAGTGAATGGGTGGGAGAGGACATCAAAACTGGTGACCGTCATGCAGGCGCCGTTCAATGCGATGCTGTCACCTAAGCCCACGTCGGACAGATACCCGGCAGGTGCCTGAATCGTCAGGCGCTTGCCGTGGTGAAAAGAGCTTCCCAGGTCGTGGACAGCGGTGATGCGCCCCACGCCGGTAATGATTCCGGTGAACATCTGTGTATTTTCGCAGGTTTCTGGTGTTGGCTTAGGTTTTGGTGGGCTATTTGCCTTTGATATGTGCAATCAGTCGGATATCGTCACCGACGGGCGTGATATTTTGGATATCCAGTTTTAACGTTTGGGTCAGTGCTTCAAAGGGCCCAAGGTTTGCCATGCCAAGCCCTTGGCCAATTAAAAGAGGCGCAAGGTAGACCAGTAATTCGTCGACCACACCGGCTGCTAAGAGAGAACCATTGAGTTTGAATCCGGCCTCAATATGTACTTCGTTGATATTCCTTTGACCTAAGTCTTTTTGCATGGCGCGCAAATCAACTTTGCCCTGCGCATTGGGTAAGCATGTGACGAGTGCGCCTTTGGCCTGTAAGGCGGTCTTGCGATCAGCGTCTTCTTTGGCGCAATAAATCCACACCTTACGCTGGGTTTGCCAAAGCTTGGCGTCGAGCGGGGTTTCTAGTTTGCTGTCGACGATGACCAAAGTGGGCTGGCGAGGGGTATCGATATCTCGCACATTGAGATGGGGATCGTCTTCTAAAACAGTGCCGATGCCGGTGAGGACAAGGCAGGCACGGGCGCGCCATGCGTGCCCATCTTGCCTGGCTGCTGCCGAGGTGATCCACTGGCTTACGCCGTTACTTAGTGCGGTTTGTCCATCCAAAGAGGCCGCCACTTTCAAACGCATCCATGGGACGCCGTTGTTCATGCGTTTGAAAAAACCAAGGTTCAGGGAGCGTGCTTTGTCCTCTAAAACGCCAACATCAACTTGCAAGCCCGCCTGTTGCAAACGCGCAATACCGTTGCCGCTAACTTGCGGATTCGGATCTTGGACAGCCACCACCACCCGCGTCAAGCCAGCTTGAATAAGCGCATCGCAGCAAGGGCCGGTGTGTCCTTGGTGGCTACAAGGTTCTAGGGTGACGTAGGCGGTAGCGCCTGCCACACCATGGCCTTGTTGCTTGGCATCTCGAAGCGCCATGATTTCCGCGTGCGCTTGCCCAGCGATTTGCGTATGACCTGCGCCCACCAAAACACCTTGGGCGTTGACGATGACACACCCCACCCGCGGATTAGGGGTGGTGATGTACATCGCTTTTTCAGCCCAAGTTAGGGCAAGCGACATCCAGTGGATATCTGGTTCGGTAAGAAGCATAGGTAGATTATCCAATGGGGGTGTCATACCAATAATTTCCAGCTATGCCATTGGCCTGTCAGTGTTGTTTCGGTTGCGCGTGACCAAATGGCTTGTATGACCAAGGTATTGGGGCGGATCTTGGATAGTTCGGATGTTGGGTTGGATGAGGCGTCTTGGACAAGCACCGTGATGCGATAGATAAATGGGGATGGAGTGGATGGAACAGCTAGCGTCGTTTGAAACAATGGTGAACCAGCTAGCTCTGACACATTTGCATTTAGCCAAACCTCCACCCAATAAAAAGCAGAGATCTTGCTACTGGGTAAATCAGCCATGCTCACCGGCTGGGACTGATTCAGCAAGTTATGCCATTGCTCGGCGCTCAAATCGACTGGCGTTTTGGGCGCGCAAATGCCGGCTTGGCACATGGCGTTGCCTAATCGCAATTGCAGTTTGTTGCGCTCTTGGGCGGTGGTGGGATAAAAAGCATGGGTTTGTGCGTCTGTGCCTGCGAAGTGACGAAGGCTTGTCAACGAGTCTGGCATTGCGTTGATGGTTGTGCTGTTTGTTGCGCTAAATCCGACGATGTCTTGCACCACCAAGGGCAGTGCCCCCTCGGCAATGTGTTGGTTACGAGTTAAGTGGGACTGAACATCCAATAGTTGTTGGTTAACCCACTGCATGCGCCAAACTGTTGCGCAGGCCAAGCTGGTCAGCGCCAAAATGCCCAGTACAGCGGGCAAGGCAAATCCGGACCGGTCACCCATACGCGCCCAAACGATTGCGCAGGGCCATTACCTGCCGAAATATGCGGCGCAACTTTCCGTCTGCAGCAATGGCCTCGCCCTTACAACCCTTGGTGGGAAACAAAGTGCCCTTTGCCGTGACCCCCAATCGAATGCTTGAGGCTATGCGCAAACACACCTCGATTGCCACGATTTGGGCTGGTCCAAAAAGCTCAGATGCGTTGACCCATTGCAAGGTATCCATGACGGGGTTGATTTGCGCAAACCGGGTTTGCATATCTTCCACACCCTCAGCCAAAGCTTGGTAGCTGCTGCCTGAGACATTGGTATCTTTGCAAGTTAATTCTTTGTTATAGCTGCGCTTGAAACTATTGCTGATCAACGCGCTTGGGCTGGTGCTGG
>SYDB01000219.1 GCA_005786815.1 Burkholderiales bacterium | reverse complement strand
TTGATCTCAAAGACGCGCTCAAAGCCGCCCACGATCAAGCGCTTTAAATACAACTCGGGGGCAATGCGCAAAAACATCTCTTGGTCGAGTGCGTTGTGGTGCGTAATAAACGGCTTGGCATTGGCGCCGCCTGGAATGGGATGCAACATGGGTGTTTCAACTTCCAAGAAGTTGTGTTGCACCATGAAGTCACGAATTCCGCTCACTGCTTTGCTGCGCGCCACAAAACGGGTGCGCGCACTCTCGTCCATCATCAAATCCACATAACGTTGGCGGTACTTGATTTCTTGGTCATTTACGCCATGAAACTTGTCCGGCATGGGCCGCAAACTCTTGGTGAGCATGCGGATGCCGCTCGCATGAATAGACAACTCACCCGTACGGGTTTTAAACAACTTACCCTCGCAGGCAATGATGTCGCCGAGGTCCCAGTGCTTGAAGTCAGCATAGACTTCTTCGCCCACGTCATCGCGCACGACATAAATTTGGATACGCCCAGTGCTGTCTTGCAAAGTGGCAAAACTTGCCTTGCCCATCAAACGTTTAAGCATCATCCGGCCTGCTACTTTGGCGAACTGACCTTCTTCCACTAAGGCTTCAGCGGTTTTCTCACCATGCAATGACTGCAAATTAAACGCGTGGTGCGCAGGCTTGAAGTCGTTAGGAAACGCAACACCTAGCCCTTGCGCTTGACGCTCTCGCATTACTTTTAGCTTTTCGCGTCTTTCGGCGATAAGTTGGTTTTCGTCAACGGGGCCGGATTCTGGCGTGGCGGGGGTGTTGTTGTTAGACATCTATTTGTAGTTATGAAAGAGGCTTCTCAGCTAAAAAAATTTACGCAACAGCATCTGCTGGCAAGCGCAGCATCATGGCTAAAGTGGTTGCAACCGTTTTACGCAATTGACGGCGGTCGCAAATCATGTCTAGAGCCCCTTTTTCTTGTAAGAACTCGGCGCGTTGAAAGCCCTCTGGCAAGGTAACGCGCACAGTACTTTCAATCACGCGCGGGCCAGCAAAGCCAATCAGCGCTTTGGGTTCTGCAATCACCACATCGCCTAAAAATGCGAATCCTGCTGATACACCACCCATGGTGGGGTCTGTCAATACGCTGATGTAAGGCAAGCCTTTTTTGGCTAAACGTGTCAATGCGGCGTTGGTTTTGGCCATTTGCATCAACGACAGCAAACCTTCTTGCATGCGCGCACCACCTGTTGCGGTGAAACACACGAAAGGTACTTTTTGCTCAATAGCGGTGTGCACGCCGCGAACAAAGCGTTCGCCAACGACAGAGCCCATCGAGCCACCCATAAAGTCGAACTCAAAACACGCAGCGACTAAATTGATACTGTGCACGGCGCCACCCACTACCACCAATGCGTCGGTCTCGCCAGTGTTAGACATGGCCTCTTTCAAGCGCTCTGGGTACTTGCGGCTGTCTTTGAATTTCAATGCATCTACGGGAACCACTTCTTGGCCAATTTCGTAGCGACCTTCAGCATCTAAAAATGCATCAAGCCGCGCACGCGCACCAATGCGCAGATGGTGACTGCAACTAGGGCACACGTTTTGGTTTTGTTCGAGATCGCTCTTGTAGAGAACTGTCTCGCAACTAGGGCACTTCACCCACACGCCTTCGGGAACGCTACGGCGGTCCGATGGATCAGTATGTTGAATTTTGGGAGGAAGAATCTTTTCGAGCCAACTCATAGATGGTTCCTTTGCAATGTCTTAAGCATCCAGCGCTACTCGGATGCCATGGAGAAATTCTCGCACGCTGGAAATTTCATTGCCTTTCGGCGCTGCTTCCAGCAATTGGATGATGCGCGAACCGATGACCACTGCATCAGCAACACGCCCCACAGTCTGCGCAGTAGCTGCATCGCGAATACCAAAACCCACACCCACAGGAATGTGCACATATTTACGAATGCGAGGCAACATAGCTTCGACAGCATCTGTGTCTAAATTACCAGCGCCTGTGATACCTTTGAGTGAGACGTAATACACATAGCCACTTGCCACGTGTGCCACTTGTTCAATACGCGCATCGGTGCTGGTGGGCGCCAACAAGAAGATCAAATCCATATTGTTGGCGCGTAAGGTGGCAGCAAAGTCTACGCACTCTTCTGGCGGGTAATCGACGATCAACACACCATCAACACCTGCTGCCGCTGCGTGTTTCACGAAAGCATTCGAGCCGTGCTGCAAGTCATAGCATTCCACAGGATTGGCGTAGCCCATCAAAACAACTGGTGTGGCGCTGTCTTTTTGGCGAAAGGTTTTCACCATATCCAACACATGCGACATGCCAATTCCCAATCGCAGAGCAGCCTCACCCGCTTTTTGAATCACAGGGCCATCTGCCATCGGATCACTGAATGGAACGCCGAGTTCGATGATGTCTGCCCCAGATTCCACCATGCCGTGCATCAGTGCAGGGGTGATTTCTGCATTCGGAAACCCGGCCATCACATAAGGAATAAGCGCCTTGCGTTTTTGCGCTTTTAGCGCATCGAGTGTTGTCTTGATGCGGCTCATGCTTTGGCTCCTTGCAGATTAGACAAAGAGATAACTTGTTCGCCATGCACAACACCTGCGCCTTTGATCGACTGCCCTTGACAACTGGGTCGGCAAAAGAAATCAGCGTTCGAAAGATCAGCCACTGTGCCAATATCTTTGTCACCTCGACCCGAGAGATTGACCAAGATCGACTGTTGGAGCGTCATAGTTTTAGCGAGCTTCATCGCATAAGCCACAGCATGGCTAGATTCCAGTGCTGGAATGATGCCTTCGGTACGACACAGGTAATGGAAAGCATCCAAGGCCTCTTGGTCGGTGATGCCCACATACTCTGCACGACCAATATCTTTTAAGAACGCATGTTCAGGTCCTACGCCTGGGTAATCCAAGCCAGCGCTGATGCTGTGGGTTTCGGTAATTTGCCCATTATTGTCTTGCAAGATGTAAGTGCGGTTTCCATGGAGCACGCCAGGCGCGCCTTTTTGTAGCGATGCGGAATGGCGGCCGCTCTCCAAACCCTCGCCAGCGGCTTCTACGCCAATGAGACGCGTTTTCTCGAAGGGGATGTAGGGATAGAAGATGCCCATGGCGTTACTGCCACCACCCACACAGGCAATGACAGCATCGGGTTGCGCACCTTGGTGCATGGTCGGCATTTGGGCGATGCACTCTTCACCGATCACGCTTTGGAAATCACGCACCATCATTGGATAGGGGTGTGGGCCTGCAACCGTGCCGATGATGTAGAAGGTGTTTTCCACATTCGTGACCCAAT
>SYDB01000218.1 GCA_005786815.1 Burkholderiales bacterium | reverse complement strand
CAAACGGTTGGCATTTTTTAGCGCTTCCAAAATAACGGGAACAGCTTTCCAAATATGTTGGTCGCCAAACAAAGCGAATTCAGCGGCATACGCGCCGTTGCCTTGCACAGGGTTCAAGATATCGTCGTACTTCATTCCATGTGCCACGCACGAGTTGAAGTCGTCCACGCCATAAGCAGGCGCGCTGTGGACGATACCGGTGCCGTCGTCAGCAGTAGCGTAGTCGGCCAAATACACAGGCGCCGTGCGTGCAAAGCCAGCATCGACGTGTGCGAGCGGATGGTGAAATTCGATGAGGTCGAGTTTCTTACCGACTGTCGTAGCGATAACTTTGCCGCTGAGCTGCCAGCGTTCTAAACATTTCTCCACCAAACTCTCAGCACAAATATAAAAGCCGCGTTCTGTATCGACCAATGCGTATATCAGTTCAGGGTTGAGGTTGAGTGCTTGGTTCGCTGGGATGGTCCATGCGGTCGTGGTCCAGATGACTGCGAAAGCTTCTTTGCTCAGTGCTTGTAGGCCAAAAGCGGCTGCAAGCTTTTCAGGTTGGGCGCATAAAAAGGCAACGTCTAAGGTGTCACTTTTTTTGTCTGCGTATTCAATTTCAAATTCAGCTAAAGAAGAGCCGCAGTCAAAGCACCAATACACAGGTTTTAAACCGCGATAAACAAAACCACGCTCGATTACGCGTTTGAAAGCGCGAATTTCACCAGCTTCGTTAACAAAATCCATGGTGCGGTAAGGACGCTCCCAGTCGCCTAAAACGCCCAAGCGTTTGAAGTCTTCGCGCTGTTGGTCGATTTGCTCCGAAGCGAACGCGCGGCTTTTGGCCTGCATGTCGTCTCGACTGAGTTTGCGGCCATAGAGTTTTTCAATGGCGTTTTCGATCGGCAAACCATGGCAATCCCAACCGGGGATGTATTGCGCGTCAAAGCCAGCCAATTGGCGAGATTTGACAATCATGTCTTTTAATACTTTATTGAGCGCATGGCCAATGTGCAGTTTGCCGTTTGCATAAGGTGGGCCATCGTGCAAAACAAACAAAGGTTGTCCGTGTCTAGCCACCCTAAGCTTTTTGTACAACCCATCATCGGTCCAACTTTTAGCCCAAGCAGGTTCGCGTTTGGGTAAATCGCCACGCATCGGAAATGGCGTGTCGGGCATATTGAGGGTGGCGCGGTAATTGTTTTTTTCGGTCATGGTGTTAGGTGTGTGCTGCGAACCAGGTACGTGCGTCTTCGCAGTCTTTGTGTATGCCTTGTTTCAAGGCGTCCATACCGTCGTAGGCCAACTCGTCGTGCAATTTGTGCAACATTTCAACACTAACAATTTTACTGTAGCCCCCCTCTGCGCCGAGACTCGCTGGCCAATCCAGGCAATGGGTTTCCAGCAAGACGCGTCCACCGTTGACATCGTTAGGCTCTAGTGAAGGACGAATACCTAAATTGGCAACGCCTTGCAAAGGTGTTTCATGCAATCCATGCACACGCACCACAAAAATACCGCTCGCCGCTGGCTTCCAATGGGCAAAGCGCAGGTTGAGCGTGGGGCATTGCAACTCACGTCCTAGCTTGCGGCCGTGCACTACGTGGCCGGAGATGGCGTAAGGACGGCCGAGAAGTTGTGCCACTTCATCCATGGCACCTCTCGCTAACGCTTCGCGCACAGCCGAACTAGAAACGCGCAAGCCGCGCACTTCGTAACTGTTCATACGGGCGACGTCAAAGCCGAGTTGCGCGCCAGCAGCGTCGAGCATGGCGTAGTCGCCGAGACGTTTAGCGCCAAAGCGAAAGTCGTCGCCTACCAGCACATATTTGACGCCTAGTCCTTTGACTAAAACATTGTTTATAAAGTCATTAGGCGACTGGACAGCAAATTTTTCGTTAAATGGTAAGACGACGCACTGTTGCACGCCACATGCTGCAAGTTCATGGAGTTTGTCGCGTAGCGAAGCGATGCGGGCTGGGGCGAGGTCGGGTTGTTTGAAGGCTTTGGCAAAGTAGTCGCGCGGATGGGGTTCAAACGTCATCACGCAGCTTGCGACATTGCGGTGCCGCGCTTCACTTTGGAGCAAGGCCAGCATGGCTTGGTGCCCGCGGTGCACCCCATCAAAGTTACCAATGGTTAAGGCGCAGGCCTTGGCTATGTCGGGGTGGTTAAAACCTCTGAGAATTCGCATGTTTGATTTAGTTTGTGACTTTTATAAAACTGTCACTCATTAGGGTTATATTGTCGTTGATGTACGTGCATTCCCTTATCGGTTCATTTAGTTTTGGATGGAGGTGTGTTTTGAAGGTCTTGAAACTGTCAGCGCAAGGGCTCCCACAGTCTTGGATTTCGCTTGAACAAGCGGTTATCCACTACGCAGCCGGCGATGTTCGCTGGGAATCTGGCGGCGAGGTAGCAGTTTTCCGTGGCGGCACTAACGCCATCACAGGCCAGCAGTCGATCATCACGGTCAATAGCATCATCGGAACCAAGGGCGTACCCAAAATCAATCCATTCGATTTACGTTCAGGGTTGACAAACACGAAGTTATTTATCCGCGACCGTAATATTTGCGCCTACTGTGGAGACCATTTCCACGAGACAGAATTGACGCGCGAGCACATCACGCCTTTTGGTCAAAACGGCAAGGACCATTGGATGAATGTGGTGACGGCTTGTAAATCATGCAACCACCGCAAAGGCAACCGTACGCCGGAGCAGGCCAAGATGCCTTTGCTCTATACGCCTTATGTGCCCAGTCTGTGGGAAGACTTTATTTTGCGAAATCGGCGAATTTTGGCGGACCAGATGGAGTTTTTGTTGGCGCATGTGCCTAAGAGTTCTCGTTTGGTTGCTTGATACTTTTTTGGTTCTTTGCTTTTGGATTCGCTCCGGCGAGGCAGCTGACTGCGGCTTCCTCATGGGATACCGATAAATCGTCAGCCGCAGTCAGCTGCCT
>SYDB01000217.1 GCA_005786815.1 Burkholderiales bacterium | reverse complement strand
CAAGTCACGGTGCTCGCGGGTGGCTTGCCGGGCTGGAAAGACGGTGGCGGTGAATTGTTTCGCGATGTCAATGTACCCAGTAAATCGTTTGGTGAGTTGGTGGAGTCGGTGCGCCATACACCCTCGCTCTCTGCGCAAGAAGTCAAAGCGCTGATAGATGCCAACGCCGACGTGGTGGTGCTCGATAGCCGCCGTTTTGATGAGTATCAGACCATGAGCATTCCCAAGGGCGTCAGCGTGCCTGGGGCGGAATTGGTTTTGCGCGCGCGAACTTTGGCGCCAAAGGCGACAACGCGCATCATCGTCAATTGCGCCGGCCGCACACGCAGCATTATCGGTACGCAGTCGCTGATCAATGCTGGCATTCCCAACCCTGTCAGTGCGCTACGCAACGGGACCATCGGATGGACTTTGGCAGGGCAATCTTTGGTGCAAGGCGCTGCCCAACGTTTTCCTGAAGTAGATGAAGCTACCCAAAAACAAGCCGCTGCATCCGCCAAAGCAGTGGCCTACCGCGCTGGCGTGGGTCGTGTCCGCATGGGCGAATTGCGCACTTGGCTCGCTGAGACATCCCACACCACCTATTTCTTAGATGTACGCACTCCCGAAGAGTTTGCAGCGGGCCATGTGATGGGTGCGCAAAGCGCCCCTGGCGGTCAACTTGTGCAAGAGACCGACCACACCGCCCCTGTGCGCGGTGCGCGCATTGTGTTGTGCGACAGCGAAGGTGTGCGCGCCAATATGTCGGCCTCTTGGTTAGCACAAATGGGATGGGACGTTTATGTGTTGGAAGGCTTGCAGACGCAAGACTTTGCCAGCACTGACACCGCAACGCCAGCCATTCCTGAACCACAAGGCCCACTTAACAAAGTTACGCCTGCGCAGGTCAAAGCATGGTTGGCCGACCGCAACAGCCACACCGTGGTGCTCGACTTCAGCACCAGCGCCCAGTTTGTCAAAGGCCATATCCAAAACGCGTGGTGGGTATTGCGTAGCGAACTCAAACAAAGCCTCATCGCCGCCCACAAAGGGCACCGTTACGTGTTGACGTGCCACAACGGAAACGCCTCCCGCTTTGCTGCAGCAGATGTTCAAGCCATGTCCAAAGCAGGTGTGGAAGTGGTTTGGCTAGAAGGCGGTAACACCGCTTGGGCGGCTGCTGGAAATACCTTGCAAACCGGTGACCGCCAAATGGCTGTTGAGCGCGTAGACCGTTATCGACGTCCCTATGAAGGCACCGACAACGCTGCCGCTGCGATGCAAGCCTATCTAGATTGGGAGTTCGGCTTGGTCGAACAACTGGGGCGCGACGGCACGCACCATTTCCGGGTCATTTAGTTAAAGGGCACCTAGCCCTTAACAGACCCTGCACACGGCAAGACAAAAGCAAACCTTGCTACAGTGCGTCTTTGTTTTTCACTTTCTTCAAGAGTTATCCCTATGGCACGCACAGTTCAATGCATCAAACTCGGCACCGAAGCAGAGGGCCTCGACTTTCCACCATACCCTGGTGATTTAGGTAAGAAGCTATGGGAAAGCGTCAGCAAAAAAGCATGGGCGGAATGGATGACACAACAAACCATGTTGGTCAATGAAAACCGCTTGAATTTGGCTGATCAGCGCGCCCGCGAATATCTGAAACGCCAGATGGAAAAACACTTCTTTGGCGATGGTGCGGATGCGGTTCAGGGCTATGTTCCGCCGCCAAGCGCCTAATCTGCCATCACCGCTAGTCGCCTGTGTCATCGGGGCTGGGATTTCTGGCTCTAGCACCGCAAGGGCCCTGGCTGAGCAAGGTTGGCAAGTCACTGTTATCGACTCCGGCCACTTTGGCGCCGCCAGCTTGCCGCTGGGGCTGATATCGCCCCACACCTCCAAAGACGACGGCGCCCTGTCGCGACTCTCGCGTATTGGCATGGAGCGCATGCATGTGGCTATGCGCACCTATTTAATAGAGGGCGTTGATTGGTCACTCAGTGGTGTGATGGCTTATCCGCGCACTGGACCTGTTTCTGAAGCGAATACAACTTGGCATCCTAATGCGGCTTGGATCAAGCCTTCAGCTTTGACGCGTGCCTTGCTTGAGCACCCCAACATACAAGTTGTGCACGATAAGGTGGTCGATGCACTGCATTTAGAAAGCAACACCAAGTTTTGGCAAGTGATGAGTTCTGGTGTTTGCCTTGCGCACGCAGAACATGTGGTGCTAGCGGCAGGCCCAGGATGCATTGATCTTTGCTCTGGAGTTATGCGGCAATACGCAAACGTCGCCACGCCTCCATTTGATGCCATACGCGGCCAAGTCTCGTGGGGTCTGATGGCGCAAACCCCCAACGCTGCGTTGCCGCCCAACCCCATCAATGGTCGCGGCAGTTTTGTTCCGCATGTTCCAACGCCTGAAGGCGCAGCTTGGTTTTTGGGGTCTACCTATGACCGCTTCCATGCACACGACGGTGTCACTAACGAAGACCATGCTTTCAACTTGAATCGACTTGCTGAACTTCTTCCAGATGCAGCCAACGCACTCAAGCCGGTTTTCCCCAAAGAAGTACGCGGCTGGGTTGGCGTGCGTTGCACCTTGCATGACCGCTTGCCCTTGGTAGGTTCAGTCGCTGACGCACCTGCAGGCTTGTGGATCAATTCAGCGATGGGCTCACGTGGGCTTACCTTGGGTCTTTTATGCAGTGAAATTTTGGTGGCGCAAATGACAAATCAACCACCGCCAGTGGATGGCGCCTTGGTGCGCGCCATTTCCTCGCATCGGTGTGCTGAAAAAGCACAGGCTCAGATGCAACGCAAATGAGCTCTCCCACATCTTCATCTTCGGTTCCAGGCGAGGGTTCTACTCTAGACAAAGAGTCTGCTCCAGTTTCTGCTGACATAACTTCTCAACTCCTTGTGCTCGAGACTCCAGCCCCTGTCTCCTTCATCCAAGCCTTTTGGTTCTGGCTCAAACTTGGTTTTATCAGCTTCGGTGGCCCAGCCGGCCAAATTTCCATCATGCACCAAGAGCTAGTTGAACAGCGTCGGTGGATTTCTGAAAAACGGTTTTTGCATGCCTTGAATTACTGCATGGTGTTGCCCGGGCCCGAAGCGCAACAGTTGGTCACCTATATCGGGTGGTTGATGCACAAACGTTGGGGCGGCATGGTGGCGGGCGCTTTGTTTGTCTTGCCCTCTTTGGTTTTGTTG
>SYDB01000216.1 GCA_005786815.1 Burkholderiales bacterium | reverse complement strand
ATTCAATGTGCTGATCCTGCTTTGCACTCTCCTATATTGACTGGCGTGATGACGCCTGAAGGTGTGGATGCAGACGCCGTTCGCAAAGTCATTTATGAGCGCTTTGATTGCTCTCTTGGCACAGGTTTGGGTAAGGTCAAGGGGCGTATGTTTCGTATTGGCCATTTGGGTGACTGCAATGATTTGACGGTGATCGCAGCGGTGTCTGCTTGTGAAATGGGACTCAAACTTAGTGGCGTTAAATTGGCAGGTTCTGGTGTGCAAGCCGCTATGGATTACTTTTCGGCACATCCAGTGCCAGCATTGATTCGATAAAACACAACATCGTTCCAAACTACCCTTACATTTTGCTGAAAATTGAAGCAGTATTTTGGGATCAAAAAAGGGCGAAGTACAATTTTTTTTGCATGTTGCTCAGTTCGTTAGAGCAAAAGACTCAAAGAGCAAGTGACCTAAAGCATAAAAAATGACATGGTCATTTGCAGTTGGGTTGCATTTAGTCCTTGCAGACACCTTTTAAATCATTTTGAATTTGCTGGTAGGAGGCCCACATGAAGTGTTTGCGTTATTCTCACCAAGGCCTCATTGGTTTTGGTCAATTAGTGGGTGACACCCTTCATGTCCATCAAGGGCTTCTGTTTGAAAATCCCCAGCCCACAGGTAACACATTGCCTGTGTCGGAAGTTGAGATTTTGGCGCCTTGTCAGCCCACCAAGGTGTTAGCCCTTTGGAATAATTTCAAAATCGCTGCAGAAAAAAATGGCTGGAGTGCACCCGCAGAGCCACTCTACTTTCTCAAATCGCCCAACTCTTATTCACATCATTTGCAAGCTGTGATTAGGCCTTCTCAAGAAATAGGTAGGGTTGTGTACGAAGCCGAACTAGGTATCGTCATAGGTCGACGAGGACGCGATATTCCCCTCGAAGAGGCTGCGCACTATATTTTTGGTTACACGTGTGTCAACGATGTCACCGCGGTAGAACTGCTGCGTTCGGACACAAGTTTTGAACAATGGACTCGCGCTAAAAATTTTGATGGCTTTACTCCTGTTGGCCCTTACATTGAAACTAAATTAGATTGCAACAGCGCCATCGTGACAGCCAAAGTAAATGGCCGAGAGCGCCAAAATTATTCCGTCAGCGACATGTTCTTTTCACCTCAAGAATTGGTCTCCAAACTGTCTAGGGGCATGACCTTGGAAGTCGGCGACATCATTTCTTGCGGCACATCGCTCGGGGCAATGCCTTGGCAAAATGAAACGCTTGTCGAAGTCTCCATTGAAGGCATTGGCACACTCTCTAACACCATGAAAGAGTCAACATGAGTTTGAACATTGCCATTGTGGGCGCAGGCGCCATTGGGGGTTACCTCGGTGTGAAGTTGGCCTTGTCGGGTTGCAACGTTACTTTCATTGCGCGTGGCGAAAATCTCAAAGCTATTCAAGCCGATGGCATGACACTTAACTTGGAAGACGGCACATCGTTGCATGCCCCCAATGTAAAAGCCTGCACCATCGACGAGGCCATGCCGCACGACTTTGTGTTTTTAACCATGAAATCACACCAGGTCAGCCCTGTTGTGGCTGAACAAATTGGTCGGCTATGCCACGACAACACGGCCGTGGTCACTCTGCAAAATGGGGTGCCTTGGTGGTACTTTTATAACTTAGTGGGCGAGTATCAAAACCGCCAATTGAATTCCATTGATCCTGGCGGTGCGCAGTGGCAGCATATTGGCCCTCAACGGGTGATTGGTGCTGTGGTGTACCCCGCTGCAGAGCTGTTTGCCCCTGGCGTTGTCAAGCTCATTGAAGGTAATCGCTTTACCTTGGGCGAGCCCAGTGGCGAGAAATCAGAGCGTGTAACAACATTAGCTCAAGCCATGATTGCAGCAGGATTCAAAACCCCTGTGTCCACAGACATTCGCAGCGAGCTGTGGGTCAAACTTTGGGGCAACCTCACCTTTAACCCTGTGTCTGCTTTAACGCACGCCACACTGGAAGACATTTGCAATTTTGATCTCACGCGCAATTTGGCGGCTCGCATGATGACGGAAGCTCAAACGGTGGGAGAAAAACTAGGCGTTCAATTCAAAATCAGTATTGACAAACGAATTGCCGGTGCACAAGCTGTGGGCGCCCACAAAACTTCCATGTTGCAAGACATAGAACACGGCAAGGCTTTGGAGTTAGAGGCGCTGTTAGGTAGTGTGATTGAGTTGGGCAGGATTTGTAGCATGCCCACACCCACACTCGAATCGGTTTACGCCATGACGCGCTTGCTCCAGCAGAGTGTGTTGAAAAAAGGCAAAGGGCTTAGCCTCGACTGAGTTTTTCAAGCGTTCCATCCAGGGTCATGCAAGCATGATGATGGCTAAGCACGTAATTTTGCCGACAGTAAACTAAAAGTGTCGTAATAGAATCATCTTTAGCTTGTCGAAATTTAAATTCTTTTGATTAAACTTTTATCCATTGACTAATGAAAACCCTAATAGAAATTTTGGCAGCTGGAAATGCCCAATCAACTTGTTTGAGTGCCGCCAACAGTGTGCCCCTTGCGTATTCGGGCTTGCGTCAATTGAGTCATTACGTTAAAACGGCGTTCAACCACGTCGGCATTGGCCGCAACGATCGCGTGGCCTTGGTTTTGCCTAACAGTGCGGAAATGGCCGCCAGTTTCGTGACCGTGGCCTGCTGTTGCACCTCAGCTCCCTTAAACCCTAGCTATCGAGCAGATGAATTTGAGTTTTATCTGAACGACTTGAACGCCAAAGCCTTGGTGGTTGAAAAGGGCTCAAGCAGCCCTGCCGTTGCAGTGGCAGCCAAAATGGGCATTGCGATCATTGAACTAGAACCCACACCCACCCTAGGTGCGGGTTCATTCACACTGAACATGCAGGGCCTTGCACCCAAAGCGGCTCAATATCCAGGTGAGGCACAACCGGACGATGTGGCCTTGGTACTGCATACCTCTGGTACCACCTCGCGTCCCAAAATTGTCCCTCTGACACATCGCAATGTGAGTGCTTCAGCACAAAACATTGCGCACAGTACGCGCTTCAGCAATTCTGATCGTGGCTTGAATGTGATGCCACTCTTTCATATTCACGGCCTCATTGCGGGCATCTTGGCGCCGCTGTCTCAAGGCGGTGAAGTCTATTGCACCAGCGGCTTCAATGCTTTGAAGTTCTTCAGCCAAATGGACGAAGTCAAGCCCACTTGGTATACCGCCGTGCCCACAATGCACCAAGCTATATTATCCAGATCGGCTAATAACAAAGAAGTAATTGCCAGGGTGCCACTTCGTTTTATTCGTTCGTCTTCCTCCTCTTTGCCACCTCAGGTTTTAGCAGAGCTCGAAGACACCTTCAAAGCACCCGTCATTGAAGCCTATGGCATGACCGAAGCGGCTCACCAAATGGCTTGCAATCCACTGCCGCCCGGCCAAAGAAAGCCCGGCACCGTGGGCTTAGCTGCAGGACCCGAGATTGCCATCATGAACTCAGGCGGTGATTTATTGCCCGCTGGAAGCACAGGCGAAATTGTGATTCGCGGTAGCAATGTGACACCTGGTTATGAAAACAACGATAAGGCCAATGCAGAAGCTTTCACTCATGGATGGTTTAGAACGGGGGACCAAGGTGTCATGGACACAGAAGGGTATGTCAGCATTACAGGCAGACTCAAAGAGATCATCAACCGTGGTGGCGAAAAAATCAGCCCCCGTGAAGTCGATGAAGTCTTGATGGATCATCCGGCTGTGGCACAAGATGTTTGCTTTGGTATCCCCCATGACAAATTAGGCGAAGAAGTTGGTGCTGCAGTGGTCCTGCGAGAAGGCATGACTGCTACTGAAAAAGAACTTCGTGAATACACTGCAACACGATTGGCCGATTTCAAAGTTCCACGAAAAGTTTTATTCATGGACGAAATCCCCAAAGGTGCAACAGGCAAATTGCAACGCATTGGCATGGCACAAAAGCTCGGACTCGCTTGAGCCAAAGAAATTTAAATCTTTACAAATTTAGTAACTTGGCTTTTTAAAACCATACGCTGAGGGATGATCAATTCCCAAAACCTTTGTAGAGCATATATACCGCGAGCAAATACAGTACGCATGCAAAAGTACGTTTAAGCTTTTTCACTGGAAACTTATGAGCAGTTTTTGCGCCTAATGGAGCTGAAAAAACGCTGCATGATGCAATCACAAATAGGGCTGGCACCCAAAGATAACCAAAAGCATCGTCTGGCAAACCTTGAACGTTTTGGCCACTCACGATGTATCCCGCCACGTTAGCTACAGCAATAGGAAATCCAAGCGCTGCACTGGTGGCTACGGAATTTTGGATCAATACATTGCACCAAGTCATGAATGGCACGCTGATAAAAGCCCCGCCCGCACCTACTAGGCCTGAAAAGAATCCAATGGCGCTACCAGCGCTGATCAAACCTAACGTACCAGGCACTTGGCGCGAGGGCGCAGGCTTTTTATCCAAAAACATTTGTGTTGCAGAAAAGCCTACAAACAATCCAAAAAAGATAGATAGGTTGGAACCTTTGAGCAATGCAAACACACCTACGCTTGCAATCATGCTGCCAAGCACGATGCCAGGTGCTAAGCCTTTGACCAAATCCCAACGCACAGCACCCCGTTTGTGGTGTGCACGCACACTAGAAATAGAAGTGAAGATGATCGTTGCCATGGAGGTAGCTATAGCCATCTTGACGGCTAGGTTATTCTCTACGCCACGCTGAGAGAGCAAGATAGTTAAAAAAGGCACCATCACCATTCCACCTCCAATACCCAGCAAACCCGCTAAAAAACCTGCGCATATGCCAAGCGCGGCGAGTTCAATCAAAAGTTGCGGCTGGAAGTCCATAGAAGAGGGGAAGAAGAGTTGGGTGTAGGGAGGGTGTCTGCAAGGGCCTCAAGGCCGGCATCCTGAACCGGGGTTCAGGTGGGCGAGGTCAGATTGACGTTGGGTTCATCTGACGCGAGACGATCACGCTCATCAAACGATGTTCCAAGCCCGAGCTCTATGAGCATTGGTTCAAGGAAATATAAAGCCTCAAGGACCGAGCAGACGCGTGGATTGTAGACCTGCGTTACAACAATTGGTTGTCGTGGCCGAGCACTGTGTCCATGCGTTGCAACAAAGATTGCAGCTGGGAGGTGGAGAGGTTGGGCGCGTCTGTGCCGGAGGCGATAGGGCGGTCAGTTAAGTCGAAAGCAAGGTTGAGAGCAGCTAGCACAGCGATACGGTCACGCGCTTTGATCTTCCCCGCGTCGCGAATTTTGCACATGGCCTCATCAACTTTTGCAACCGCTTGGTTGAGGCGCTCTTCACCGTCTTCTGGGCAGCCCAGCACATAGCCATGCCCCATTATTTGCACTTCCACTTGCTTCACGCTTTGTCCTTCGCAGTTTGTTCTTGTGGCAAGCGATCGATCAGCGCGTCAATGCGATGACGGGCTGCGCCCAGACGAGATTTCATCAGGTCTCTTTCTTGGGTGAGTTGCTCAACCTGTGCGGTTAACAAAGCATTGGTTCGTTGCAGTTCTTCGTGTCGAACTAACAAACGCTCCGTGCGCTCGGCAATTTGGTCAATGAGGCTGGATTGGGGCATGTGGTGGCATTTTAAGGGGACTGGAGGCTGAGCCGTTAAGATAACTGCTGTTGGTGCTCGCGGTGTGGTTCACACGCCGCAGTTCAACGGGAAGCAGGAGGGTTGCGTCGCTCGCTCGACAAAGCCCCACCTGCGCTGCCCCCGCAACGGTCAAACGGACGAGTTTTCACAAACTCCGCTTTTGTCAATTAGCCACTGAACGCCTTGAACAAGCGTTTGGGAAGGCGACAAAGGTTGTCTCCGTCAGCCCGGATACCGGCCAACTAGGTGGTGGTGCGTCCAAAACGCACCGCTAATTCGTCCATGCACTGTCGGGGAAGGCGGTGAGGGCAAATTCTGTTGGTTTTCTTATGAAAAAAACTTTCTCTTTGCGCTTTGTTGCGTCAGCCATTTCCATATCTTCTGTTGCTTGCTTGTCACAAGCAGAATTACTTGAAGTCAATCCTGTTGTTGTGTCGGCTAGCCGTATTGAGCGACCGTTGTCAAAAGTACTTTCCTCAGTGTCTGTTATCACTAGGCAAGACATTGAAAAATCTCAATCTCCAACTTTGGCCGATTTGCTTCAAGGAGAAGCTGGATTTGAATTCGGACGAAATGGTGGTGTGGGGTCTACCACTTCATTTTTCTTAAGAGGTCAAAACAGTACCAGTGTTTTGGTGATGGTGGATGGTGTGCGTGTCCAAACAGACCAGATAGCCGCCTTAACGATGACCGATATGCCTCTGTCTCAAATCGAGCGGATTGAAATTTTGCGAGGTAATGCGGGTGCACTTTATGGTGAATCAGCCATCGGTGGCGTAATCAATATACAAACTCGTCAGCGAAAAGGTGTTCCTACTAGCTACGGCGCTGTTTCATATGGTAGCCGTGGTACTTCAGATGTTCATGCCGGATATGGCGGGCAGTTGGATGCCATCAAATTTAATTTGAATGCAGGACAGTCGGGAACCAAGGGGTTTTCTTCAATGAATACTTCAATTAATTCTGGCGCTAATCCAGACAATGATGCTTTCAGAAGTACATACCTTGCTGGAAAAGTTGAAAAAAAACTCAACCGAGATTTAAACATTGGACTGCGTATGTCTGTCAATAACTCTTTGACAGAATATGACAACGCCTACGGAACAACAACATCTGAAACTAACCAGTTTAAAGTTAAAAGAAATTCTGCTGGTGCTTATGCGAGAGCGGCAATCTTAGATAATTGGTTGAGTAACTTTGATTATTCAAATGCCAATTATCAATATGAAGATCTAAAAAACGGTAATTTGAATACAACTTATTCTGTAGGTAGATACTACGGCGAACAAAATCTACTGCGATGGTTTAACACCTATGAATTAGCGTCTGATACTACATCTACCTTTGGTATGGACATAAATAGAGAAACGTTTGGACAATCCAGTAGTTATGACTTAACGCGTAATACCAATGGGTATTTTGGAGGTCTGTCGCACAAAATACAAAAATGGGATTTTCAAGGAAACTTTAGGACCGATAGCGTAAAGGTGAGCAATGTAAAGTCTTCAGGAGTAACTGCGAGTAGTTCGACAAATACTAACTCTACGCTTTTGGGTGCCGGCTACCAATTTAGTGATGTGTGGCGACTGAGCGCTACCAGCTCTTCAGGCTTTAGAGCCCCAAATGCCTACGAAATAAGTTTGAGTCCGACGTTAGCTGTAGAAACTCACAATAGTCAAGAAATTGGACTTTCTTACGCTGTTGAAAATACATTGTTCAGAACTAATTACTTTACTTCGACAACAAAAAATGCCATTACTGCAAACAGTTCCTTTACCGCTTACACCAATATTGGAGAAGTCCAAAATAATGGTAGTGAAATTACTGCCAGAGCGTTATTGATAGGTAACAGCAT
>SYDB01000215.1 GCA_005786815.1 Burkholderiales bacterium | reverse complement strand
TGGGACAAAAAGGTAGACAAAATCAACAAAACGCTTCTGGAAATTCAACACCCCAGCCCCAAGTTAGGGACAATTCCAGCGTTAGCGCCAACAACAGCGACACTACAGCCCAAGTCGTTGCAAACCGTGGCAAAGACGGTTCGTCCTTGCTTGACTTGTACGCTTAAAACTAACAGACCACAATCTGACCCTTAGGAGAAAACACTATGGCAACCGCAGAAGCACCAGCAGCAGAAGAAGCCGTCGAAGGCGAACCGAAAAAGAAGAAGCCGATTCTTTTGATCGCCTTGATCGCCATTTCTACGATCCTCTTATTGGTCGTAGTGGTCTTCTCAACCCTTTATTTCTCCGGCTTTTTCGAGCACAAGAGCGAGGCAGCCGCGCATGAAAAAGTCGACGAACTCGACAAAGAAGCCGAAGCAGCCAAGGCCACGCCTGGTGGCCCCGATAAGGTAACGAAAGACAGCGTAAACACGCGTTTTGAGAATACCTATTTGCAAATCGACAAAGAATTCATGACTAACCTCACGGCCAGCAAAAAAGTGATGGTCGTGCAAATTGCCGTAATGACGCACTACGACAACCGAGTGTTTGACAACGTCAAAAAGCATGAGTTTGCAATTCGCTCAGGTATTTTAGATGTGATGCGCCAAACCACCGAAGCCGAAGCGTCACGCCCAGACTTCCGTAGCGAGCTTTCCGCCAAAATCAAAGTCGTGATGAACGATATATTGATGAAGTACGAAGACTTCGGTGGCATCGAAGACGTTTTCTTCACCTCGTTTGTGATGCAATAAATCCGCACGACAAGACATAAGAACCAATCGTTATGAAATCTAATCTGCTCTCGGATGAAGAACTCGCCGCCCTCTCAGAGGGTGTACGCGACGGTTCGATCGAGACCGACACCGGGTTCAACACCAAGGTGCGGGTGCGCAAACACGACCTCGCCAGCGAAGACAGTAGCCTAGGGGTCAATGTGACGTCGATCGACATGATCAACGAGCGTGTCATCCGTATGTTCAGAATGGGTTTGCTGGAAGTTTTACGAACCAGCCCGCGCGTCAACCCGACGCGTGTGCGCATCATGAAGTACAGCGAGTACCTGCAAGACTTGAAGCCGCCATTGGCTGTCAACATGATTCGCATGGGACCTCTGCGTGGCAACTCGGTGATCATCATCGACCCCAATGTGGTGTTCAGTTCGCTCGACAGCTTTTTTGGCGGTTTTGGCAAAGGTGTTGCTGATTTACCGCCTGGGCGTTTGTTTACACCGACTGAAACGCGCATCATCAAGATCATTTTGGAAGTTTTCTTCCGCTCTTTAACGGATGCATGGGCACCCCTAATGCCCATTGAATGTGAGCATGTCAGCTCTGAGATCAACCCTCAGTTTGCACAAATTGCCGACGAAAACGACTTAGTCGTGCTGAGCCGCTTTGAAGCCGATGCAACGGCCAGCGGTGGACGCGGATTTATCGATTTGGTTTACCCCTATGCCACCTTGAAGCCTGTGCGCGAGTTACTCAGCAGCCGCGTATCGAGCGGTGAAGGTAATGAAGAATCCGACCGCAAATGGCGCAGCGATTTGGCTGCAGCCGTGGGCGACGCGAAATTGGAATTGCAGGTCACGATGGGCGATGTCAAAACCACTTTGCACCACCTGAACAACTTGCAAGAAGGCGATTTGTTGTTCTTTAAGAAAGACGACACAGCGCTGATGACTGCCAACGGCGTCCCTGCTTTCCACGTCAATGTGGGAACACGCGGTTCGCAAGTTGCCGTGCAAATCGACCATGAACATGTTCATGGAAAACTTTGAGTTAGGAAACCACCATGAGTGAAAACACCGAAAACACCGAAACAGAAGCCCAAGAAGCACAAGTTCCTGCTGAACAAGCCGAACATGAGGAGCACGAGCCCACGCTAGAGGACTTCAAGCCGACGATGCCTGGCAACATCAACCCCGAGGTGTTGCAAAACATTGTGGTGAATTTGTCGATCGAAGTCGGTCGTGCAGAAATCAAAATCAAAGACCTGATGCGCTTGACCCAAGGCAGCGTGGTGGAACTCGACCGGATTGCGGGCGAACCACTCGACTTGCTGGTGAACAACTCGGTTGTCGCGCAAGGCGAAATCGTTTTGGTCAACGACCGCTACGGCGTGCGTTTGACACGCGTGGTGCCCTCATCCGAGCGCTTGAAACTGGTTTAAGACTTTCGCCAAAGCGTTTGCTGCTGTATTGCACATTGGGCGTTTGGCATAAGAGATGACAGTAGATCTGGTCGACCGTCACGCGATTACGAATTTGCGCAAGATGTGCAAATTAGAGCGCGCACGACTCGCACGTATGACCGATTTAAGCGTGCAACAAATCACCCAGCTTGAAGAGGGTGGCGTCAGCGCTTTTAGTTCGGTTGAATTCAAAATCCAAGCAGCACTCAAAGTCGCTTCTATTTTGAGCGGCGTGCAGGACAACGGATTGCCTGTGGCCAATGTTTTTTACAGCAGCAAAGCCAAAGCCTCGCAAATGGGAATGGCCATTTCCTACCAAGCACCGCGCGGGAAACCTGCCAAACCGAAATACCCAGACTCTCCTGAGTTTTTCAAGATGCTATTGATATTTTTGGTGTTGGCTTTCTTGCTCGTAGCAGTGGCGATGCCATTGCTGTTCGCTATTCCTAGCCAAAGCAACTTAGACAATACAGTTACGGTACAACCTATCAATAATTAATTTGCGCTGATTTTTCTACCATTCAAGGGTTGCACTGGGCGTGCATTTTTCTTGAACGGAAAGTCAGCCACTTGCTTTTTGCCGATGTCCATGGCGGTCTTCAAAATGTAGAAGTTAACGCCTTCGGTACAAGGTGGCGTAGTGAGTGAGCCTTCGTAGCTGTAGTGGGTGAGGGCGGCTGGAACCAATACGGCTGGGTTGAATTTCACACCATCGACCACGACCTCTGGGCCTTCCGCTTTTGGCGCTTTGTCCCAAATGGTTTTGATGGCATCGTTGTCTTTGCCTTCGTTAAGTAATACACCGAGTACCGCCAATTTACCTTCAGCACTCTTATGTACAAAGTGAGCCACCATGGCCATGGGTTTGCCGTCGATTTGCTCTTCGCTAGGTCGGTGGAAATGGAACTGCAACAGGTTGTAGACGTCTTTGTTGATTTTGAGGGTGCTACCAGGCTCCACATTGACTTGTAAGGTGTGCCCGTTGTTCAAGATTTTGAGGGGGCCTTCTTTATAAGCAACAGCCAGCACGTCTTTAGACTTCTCAAAGGGTCCAGCGATGTTGAGCGGCGCTTGTTTGGTGCCTTTGCCGCAGGTAGGAAACTCATTGCCCCATTTGTCAGGGCCCATTTCGCCCACATAGTCCCAATGTGCGGCATGCGCTTTTTTACCGTGACCTTTATCGCCCTCGACCGCACAATCAGCCAACACCTTGACTTTTTGACCAGCTGCGGCGAGTGCATTTTGCGCGGCACAAATGGACTTGAGACGTGAGGTCCACTCTGCCATTTCGAGCGCTTTTTCAAACGCGCTGACGGTATCAGGATCGTCTGGACCTTTGGTCATCAACCGCAAAGCACCCAAACCCAATTGACGCTCGCTGGTGGTGGGGCCTTTTTGTGCCTTGATAAAGGCTTCGTAGTCTTGCAAAACGACACCAGTGGAGAAGGCTTCCTTCATAGCGGCCATTTGCTTGGCGGCGGACTCGTATTCCGCTACTTTTTCTTGCGCTTCTTTTAGCTCTTTGGAGGTTTTGTCTAACTCTTGTTGGGCTTCTTCCATACCTTCACTGGCTTCGGTCAATTCACCCATGACATGGCTCTTGCCGGTGTAACTCCAGTAAGCCAAGGTGACTGCGCCTGCCAAAAGCAAGCCCATGAGGATTTCAAATATCAGACGTAAATATTTTTTCATAGCCGTTCACTGTAATGGTTTGCGTACCTATCGGCACATGGTTGGTCGACCTTTAGCACCTACAATGTTAACTCTTCAACAGCCTCTGGATCTAAACCATGAACCGCTGCGCCACTCACGGGAGACTTCCCGTATGAGCCCCAAAGTATTTATTAAAACCTTCGGTTGCCAAATGAACGAGTACGACTCGGACAAGATGGCAGACGTTTTGGGCCAAGCCCAAGGTTACGAAAAAACCAGCAATATCGACGAAGCCGACCTGATCGTCTTCAATACCTGCTCAGTGCGCGAGAGAGCGCAAGAAAAAGTCTTCTCCGATTTAGGTCGAGTACGGCACCTCAAAGCCAAGGGCGTCAAGATCGCCGTCGGCGGTTGCGTGGCCAGTCAAGAAGGCGACGCCATCATTTCCCGCGCACCTTATGTCGACGTGGTGTTTGGCCCGCAGACTTTGCACCGCCTGCCCGAACTATTGGCTGCTCGAAGCGCCAAAAAACGGCCCCAAGTCGACATCAGTTTTCCCGAGATTGAAAAGTTTGATCACTTGCCACCCGCCAAGATGGACGGCCCCACCGCCTTTGTTTCCATCATGGAAGGCT
>SYDB01000214.1 GCA_005786815.1 Burkholderiales bacterium | reverse complement strand
GTGACCGCCATTGAAGTGGATCATGGTGACTTACTAAAACCTGCTTTTGGATACCGCATCGACTATGACAATCGATCAGTCACGATCTCAGGCGATACACGTTATAGCGAAAACCTGATCAAAAACGCTATGGGGTCTAACTTAATCATTCACCAAGTCGCAGCAGCAAAAGAGGCTTTATTAAAAAATCCAGTGATCAAGGTAATCTTAGATCACCACACCTCACCTGAGGAAGCGGGTACTCTTTTCAGTAAAGTAAAACCACAACTTGCAGTGTTTTATCACTTTGTATTGCTCGCAGGCCCCGGTATACCTCCGGTCACTGAAAAAGAAGTATTTGATATGGCTAGAAAAACCTACTCTGGGCCCTTGCTGATTGGTGAAGATTTGATGACGTTTCAGATTGAAAAAGACCAAGTTATTCAAAAATAAGCGTGTGAATTATTGGGCTTTTTGAAGCAGTCTCAATGCATTAGAAAAACCATCGCTCTAAACCCCAGCAGGTTTTTTAATGGTTGTTGAGCGATCAATGACAGATACAGGTATTTGGTTGATATCACGGCCATCAAAAATGGTGATGCTGAGATTTCCCGTCTGTATCGGCAGGGCCCACAACTTTTTATAAAAAGCTGCCAAGCTCTCCACAGGCTGTCCATTGAGGCCAAGCAACCACTGCCCTGGCTTGATGCCCGCTAATTGGGCCGGGCTTTCTGGCGTCACCCGAACAATTTGAATTCGTCCTTGCCTTTCAACAGCGTTGATACCTAGCCATGGTCTGCGGCTGTTAGGTCCCATGCCTGTAGTGAGCATCTCTTTAAAAATTGGGGCTAGCAATTCAACTGGAACAAACATGTTGCCGGCCAGGCTTGCAGGATGGTCAGGCGGCATGACGTCTTGCATAAACAAGCTTCCTATGCCAATCAAATCGCCTTGTAAGTTAAATAACCCCGCTCCAGAATGATTGACAACAGGTGGGCTTGTATAAATAGCGCTATCAAGGTGGTACTCCCAATACCCAGTGAATGCACGAATATCTTTGAGTTTGGTAGGCCCTGAAAAAGAAGAATCACCTGCAGAGACAACCAACAACATTTCGTCAATTTTTTGATCAACCGTTTTTCCTAATTTAACGGGCTCAATACCCTGAAGAGGTATCAACGACTTGATCAAGCCAAACCCGGTCGCCTGATCGTAAGCCACTACTTGAGCAGGGTAAGTTTTTTGTTGGGTTCGAATCTCAATTTGTTCGGTTTCTAAAATTAAATAACCGATTGTGAGAATTAAACCGTCTGAATCAATTACAACGCCCGACCCTTGCCGCATTTTCCCCAAAGTTCTAGCAGACGGAGCGTCTTCAATGGCTTTGCTGGTAATTTGTACTACCGCACTTTGCGACCGTTGAAAGTTTTGATTGTTTTTAAAAACTGAAGGGTTCGGTTCAACGGTTTGCGAAAAAGAAACCAAAGGATGGACAAGAAAAGTAAATGCCGCAAATGCAATCCATACATACTGTCTCATGCAAGCCATCCTTTTTAAAAGAGCTTTTGAATTTAAAGCTGTGAAAATTACTGCGCAATAGGCACAGAAGACCAAGAAACCATTTGCCAGCCTGGTGCTCTCTTAGCCCAGACTTGCAAATAGCGGCTCATGACGATTTTCTTGGTACCAGCCACTTCCACGTCAATACGAAGATCGCCATTCACCAAAACAACATCACCCATCACACGGAACTCACGTTGCAAGATCTCAAAGCCGTGGTAGTTGTAATGGCCACTGCCAAGCTTATCGAGGTATTGCTTCTTATCTTCCTGCACTGCGCTGGAATGTATATAACGTAAATCTTCGCCAATCAATGGATCTAAAGCCTTAAAGTCTTTATTCAGAATGGCTTGGGATCTTTTTGCATCAGCCGCTTCAATGGCTTGAATTACATCTTTGTCGCTCATGGGTAATGTCTCCTGATATTGGGGTTAAGCGAGTGAATATAGCTGAATTAGCTTGCTTTATATTAAGAAGTGGCAAACGCTTATGTCTGCATATCAAAAAACCGGATCATTTAAAGATTATTATGATTACCGACTTCCCCAATACAAAAGTATTTCAATGTCTGTACACACCCTCCCCACCCAACTAAACGCTGACCCCATCCGACAAGCCAAGGTCCATTTAGCGGCTGCCCTCAGGCTAGCAGTCCATGATGGCTTTGATGAAGGGATTGACAACCACTTCACGGTGTCTGTGCCTGGCCGCGAAGACCAATACATGGTCTTGCCATTTGGATTGCATTGGTCCGAAGCGCGTGCCAGCGACATGATGATTTTTAATGAAGCGGGTAAAACGCTAGAAGGCCAAGGTGTGGTGGAGCTCTCTACGCAAAGTATTCACGCGCCTTTACACAGAATCACAGGTGCCAATGTGGTGTTGCATACCCACCAGCCTTGGGCACTTGCTTTGAATATGCTTGAAGACAACCGTTTGATACCTGCTACACAAACGGCAGCTTTTTTGCTACACCGTATTGCCTATGACGACAGCTATACCGGGTTGGCGGCCTCATTGAGCGAAGGCGAACGTCTTGCTGAATTGTTAGAAAACAAATCCATCATGTTTTTAAAGAACCACGGCGTGATCACCGTAGGTAACAACATGGCAGAGGCCTATCGCTTGCTCTACAAACTCGAGCGTGCTTGTAAAACCCAGGTGTTAGCGATGAGCACAGGTAAACCTATCCATGTATTGGAACAAGCCGTGATCGACAAAGTGCGCACACCCAGCGTAGATGATCGCCATCCAAGATCAGAGCGTGATCGTCTTTACTTTGAGGCGATGATGCGCGTGATAGACCGAGTCAATCCCGGCTACGCAGACTAAGAGTTAGTCACTCACCGTAATGTCATAAGGGACCGAATACGCAGACAAAATTTTGTCTGCCACTTGCCAGTCTGCATCAGTAGATTTGCGCAATTGCAGTTTGGTGTGCAAGCCACTACCACCTGTGTTGGTGATGTCTATGCTCCAAAGACACGACAAGCTTTGCAATGCGTCCTCAAACACCCGTTTGGCAGCATCCATTTGTAGAACGTGCTTCATGGGCTTGCCCACTGATGTCAGTGGCAGCTTATCGAGTATGAAAATTTCTTTAGGAACAGCAGGCCTTTCTGGAATGCGTTCGCTTGCAAAGCGAAGCAACTCCTCTGTAGAGACTTGCATACCAGGATGCAGTTCCACATAGGCAATCGGTAACTCTCCAGCATGCGCATCGGGCTTGCCGACTGCGGCAGCTAAGGCCACATACGGGGACTGCAACAAGGCTTCTTCAATCAGCCCGGGTTCAATGTTGTGGCCGCCGCGAATGATCAAGTCTTTTTGTCGGCCACTGATACGCAAATAACCTTGGGCGTCCATGCTGCCTAGGTCGCCTGATACAAAAAAACCGTTGGGAAGAAATGCGTCTTTGTCTTGGCTGGCATCTAAATATCCGCCGGCCACACCTGGGCCACCTACAAGCACCATGCCGATTTCATCGACTGCACAGTCTCGCAAAATTTGTCCGCCCTCACCCATCTTCACGATACGCAATTTGACATACGGCACACGTATGCCAGAACAACGCCTTCTTACTTCGCCGTCGCGCGGGTCCAGCGTGCAGTGGCTTGTGCTCTCTGTCATACCGTAGCTCTGAAGAACTTGCGCGCCAGTAACTTCAGCCACACGGTCTTGTACGGCGGGCGCCATGGCGGTAGAGCCTGTTGCGAAATAGGGGCGAAGTGACGAAATGTTCTCTTTGGTTGGCGGGTTTTTAGCGAGCACCGATAAAGTGGTTGGAACGCCAGAGACTTGCGTGATGCCGAACCGCTCGATGTAGCGCCAGTAGTTGGCGATATAAGTTTTGTCGCGCGCTCCAAAAATACTGGGAATAACTGCGGTGTTGCCATTGGCCGTATTAACAAGCCCACGTACTAACAACCCCCCGATATGGAAAAGCGGCGTATCTGAGAGCACCACATCGCGTCGCGTAAAAGCAAGCCCGTTATTCGCAGCCCAATGCCTGAACACCATGCCGCCATGCAATACCTTGACGATCTTGGGATGCCCAGTCGTGCCACCCGAATGCACATAACAAGCTATGCTGTCGCGCTTGGCTGTTTCGCGTGGGAATGTGAGTCGGTCACCAGGCTGTCCACTGGCAGCGGACAGCAAATCGTCATTGGCAGGCTGGCTAAATGCTTCGTGCAAGGTAAACAACTTTGGTTGGCTTGGCAGGCTTGCAACGGCTGCTTGCACGTTCTCCCACACAGAAAAACCTTCTGTCTTTCCCAAAGCAATGACCATCTTCACCTGAGCGCGTTGCATCAAGTCTGCCAATGCATGTGCATCAAGCATCCAGTTGATGGGGAAAACACGCACGGCCAGCAAGCCACCCATCATGGTGGCAAACAAACCTGGGACGGTGGGAGTGACTACTGCCACTACATCGTCTGCTCCCAGTCCAGATGCGCGCAAAAGATTGGCGCATTGGATCGCGCGATGCTCTAGTTCACCAAAAGTCCATGTACGCACTTCGCCATCGACATTCCCGTTGTGCGTGGCATACAAGGCAATCCGGCTCGGATCGTCACGACAACCATCGAGCAAATTTAGAGCAAAGTCCCAACGTGTGATGCGTTCTTCTAGTGGGATTTTTTCTATGGCTTCGACATCTGCCATAGTGCGAAGCGGGTCGTAGTGGTCTTTTATGACGCCAGCCCCCGGCAGGTCTTGGCTCATAGTGCACCCGCAAGTGCCAAAGTGCGTTCAGCTAAACGCACGTTGGCGTAATCGACCATCATGCCCTCGTATTTCACTGCGCCTACACCGCGCGCCTCGCCGTCACGGAAAGCGGCAATCAAACCGCGGGCGTATGCCACTTCCAACTCGCTAGGAGAAAAGACGGTGTGCATAACATCGACTTGGGTGGGATGGATAGCCATCTTGCCCACAAAGCCCAACTCGCGCGCAATCAAGCATTCTTCGCGCAGCATGTCGGTGTCTTTGAGGTTCATAAAAACACCATCGACCAACCACTGCACACCAGCGGCACGCGCATCGACCACCAATTTGCTGCGTGGATAAACCAGCGCCAAACTGCGTGGAGTCCAGCGTCCACCTAAATCGACCATGAAATCGCCCTGCTCCGCGCTCGCCAATGCCATACCAATGACCCGCGGCGAGGCTTTGGCAATATCAAAACCATTACGAAGACCTAAGCAGGTTTCTATCAAAGGCAATATAGGCAAAGTACCTTCTTGCATGTTGTGTTTCGACTCAACGTCTTTCAAAGCTTTGGCTACTGCTTGTATATCGTCTGCGTCATCGGCTTTGGGCAAAACAACGCCAGCCACATTCACCAAACTACTTGCGTTAGCCAAGACTTGGAGATCGGCCATAAAGTCGCCCGCTCTCGGATTACTGATACGCAAAAACATCGGTTTCTTTAAACCTGTAGCCAGCGCATCGGCGATGTTTTTACGGGCTTCGTCTTTGGCGTTTAAGGGGACCGAGTCTTCTAAGTCAAAAATCATGGCGTCTGCATCGCCGAGTTGTGCTTTGGCGAGCAACTCTGGACGACTACCAGGCGCGAACAACAGGGTGCGGTACATCTTGATGGGCTGGCTATCCATAACTTATTGACCTTTCCAAACAGGCGCACGTTTTTCTAGAAATGCCTTGGGCCCTTCTTTTGCGTCATCGGTGGTGTAGAGGAATGACGCTAAATCTTGCTCCAAGCGAAGACCGTCCGCCAAGGTCAAGTCTGCACCTCTGTGCACCGCTGCTTTCGCGCTTCGCACCGCAATGGGTGCGTTGGCGGCCATTTGCTCGGCGAGCTGTATGGCTTTGACTAACAACTCTTTAGCAGGCACCACGTATTCAACCAAACCCATGGCAAGCGCTTCATGGGCTGAGACAGTGCGCCCCGTCAAAATCATGTCTAAGGCGCGGGCAGTTCCCACACGGCGTGAAAGGCGCTGTGTACCACCATTGCCGGGCATCAATCCACGCTTGACTTCGCCAAAGGCAAATGTCGCTTCTTCTGCTGCAAAAGTCAGGTCGCACAAAAGCGCGAGTTCTACACCACCACCAATCGCCAAACCATTGACCGCCGCGATGATGGGCTTGTCAAATGCTGCAATGCCTTCGTTGTTTTCCCAGCGGTAGCGCTTCATTTCTGCCACAGGCATATCTGCATTTGTTTTAGCAAATTCACGCAAATCCATGCCGGCGGAAAACGCTTTTTCTCCGCTACTTGTCAATACCACCGCACCGATTTCTGCGTCACGGCGCAAAGCGTCTAAAGCTTGGCGTAATTCACTTCGCATTTGCATATTGATCGCGTGCATAGCGTCGGGTCGGTTGAGCGTCAACGTAGCAACGCGTCCGTGTTTTTCGACTTGAATGGTCTCGAAGGTGATAGTGTTCATAGGCTTTTATTCATTGTCCAAATATAGAATACCCCAATCAGGTCATAACACCTGTAGCCTGTTTGTCAGTAAATACCTATGAATTTTGGAAATACCAGCGATCAGGAGTTGATGCTCCAGTCCGTGCGCTCTTTGTTAGACGATGTGTGCAGCATGGATTACGCCGCTAAATGCGACATCAACCACACCCCGCCCAGAGAAGCTTTCAATGCCATGGCACAAAACGGCTGGCTGGGCTTGATTGCGCCAGAGTCCTTTGGCGGATCTGGCGGTTCACCCACCGACCTCGCCTTGGTGTTAGAAGAAACGGGACACCATTTTGAAGAACTAGGTTTGTGGCTGTTTCGCAGTTTCACCTACGGTTGCTACGCCATCTTGCAGCACGGCACCGACGAACAAAAACAACGCATCGTGCCAGGCGCGGCCAATGGCAAGTTGTCTTTTGCTTTCGCGCTGTCAGAGCCTGATTCGGGTTCAGACGCTGCATCGCTGAGAACCCGTGCAGTGATCGATGGCGACTATTTCATCGTCAATGGACGCAAGCAGTGGACATCCGGTATGGACATCGCCGACTACGCTTTGGTAGCACTGCGCACCAACGACTTAGGCAAAAAGCAATTGGGTATCAGTACCCTGATGATCGATACCAAACTACCAGGCATCGAAGTGCGCAAAATTGCCACATTGGGTCAACACGCGATTGGTACAACCGAAGTCACTTTCACCGACGTGCGCGTGCCACGCACTGCTTTGCTCGGACAACTCGACCACGGCTGGGCTGTCTGCGAAGACACTTTGCGCTATGAACGTCTATGTCTCTCCGCTGTGCGCATTGGCGCAGCGCGTCAAGCTTTTGAATATGCGTTGGACTATGCCAAGACCCGCCACCAATTTGGCAAACCCATTGGTAGCTTTCAAGTCACGCAACACAAGTTTGCCGATATGAAGGTGATGCTCGACACATCGTTCACCATGGTGCGTCGCTACGCGTGGTTGATGGAAAACGGCAAAGCTGAACGTGCGGATACTGCTGTGATCAAGTACTACATTGCCGAGTCATATAAAACTATTTCGGACATGTGTTTGCAAATCCTAGGGGGATACGGCTACAGCATGGAATATCCAATGCAGCGCTTCTTCCGCGACTCGCGCTTGGCCACCATTGGCGGCGGTACTTCGGAAATTCAAAAGAACATCATTGCTTCTACTTTGGGGCTTTGATACACGACACCTTGGCTATTGCTAATGTTTGTTGAAGTGGATCAGTCTCCACCACTTGCGTAACCAAGCCCCATCGCTGGGCTTGCTCAGCATCAAAGGGCCGCCCAGTCAATGTCGCATACGCCAATCCGCGGGGAGACATCACCTCACCCACAGCTTTGAGGATCTGGCCTCCCGCGACAAAACCGAAATTGATTTCGGGCAAACCTAACTTGGCTTCGCGTTGCGCCACCACCGCAGTGGACGCGGCCAGAATGGGCAATCCCCCACCCAAGCAATAGCCTTCGATAGCAGTGAAGATTTTTTGTGGCATTTGGCGCAGCAACTGAATGCGCCAATGCTCGGTGGCTGCCCGCGCACGTTGCAAGACATCGGGCGGGCGAGTCGAGCTGTCGAAGAAGTCCTTCATATCCATACCAGCACAAAAATGACCGCCTAGGCCATGGAAGACAATTGCTTTCACCTTCGAATCGGTTTTGGTTTTGAGCAGCACGTCTTCTAGTGCTAGCGTCATCTCCACGCCAATGGCGTTGCGTTTATCTGGTCGGTTTAGACCGATGCAACGTATGCCGTCAGCTGTGTCTTCGATCTTGAGCATTGTTTAAGCGCCAGCGCCTGGCTTAGATTTGCCAGCCAGAAAACTTTCAATCGCCAAGGCGCGTGGAGAAGGACGCCCAGCTTGGAGAGATTTGATTTCCGCTTGTTGGGCAGTCGTGAAACTCAATATGTCTTCCCAAGCGATAGAAGCAACTTGTTGCACCGTTTTTTTGGTGAAGCGCAGTATGAGCGGGTCTTTGGATGCGAGTTCCCGCGCTAATTTATAAGTCTGCTCTTCTAACTCTAACGCGGGAAAACTTAACGTAGACCAGTCGTCTTGTCCCGTGGCTAAAACGATATCGCAAGCTTGCAAAACAGCTAACGCCTGATCATGAATCTGCCCAGGCACCATGGCCACAATGGGCTGGGGTAAGTCGCGCAAGCCTTGCACCAACTGATAGGTGACTTTTGGACGGGTAACTTGCGAATCGACAGCAGCTGCAACACCAAGGGATGCCCCAAATTGCTTGCTATCGTCGCGCAGCACGATGACATTAACTGCTTCATCAGTTTGCGCAAAAGACAGCTGGCCCATGAGGTCGACAATGGCATTCACTTGGAAAGACACAGTCAACTCAGACGAAATGCTCGCTTGGGCAGCCGGTAATCGAATAGTCAATACCCCTTCGACCAGATCAGCCGGCGCATATGGACAAGCGCTCATTAAGCCACTAACTCACGCATGATGCG
>SYDB01000213.1 GCA_005786815.1 Burkholderiales bacterium | reverse complement strand
GGGGTCTAAGAATGAGGTGGAGCGGGTGACCAAATATCACGTCACTCCTTAATTTTTTTAACAAACTAAAAAATGCCAGACGCACCAATGCGGTCTGGCATTTTTATTTTGTGAATTAAAAAATTCAACCCGTTGCTCGAATTTGAGTGCAACTTGCTGACTTTTGAATTCCAAGCGCACCCATTACGACAGGCTGTACTAGATGATTGACAGCTAGGAAATTAACAATAAAAGGTTAATTTAACTCCAACCACAAATAAACATCTGAAATTTATACTTAACATGTATATACTTTGTTTATATCTTGTTTATGGAGTTTGACCATGTCGAAGGAAGCAGTATTTACTATGAAATTAGAAGCCCAACTACGCGATGCATTCATGGCCGAGGCAGAGGCCAGTCATCGCCCTGCCTCTCAAATCATGCGCGAACTCATGCGCGATTTTGTTCAACGCCAAAAACAAGCAAGAGACTACGACGCATTTTTGAACAGCAAGGTTGCCCAAGCACGTGCCCAAATTGATGCAGGCAATTACGCGAGCGCTGAAGAAGTAGAGCTGCGTTTTGCTGCGCGTCGAGCACAACTGCAGGCAAAGGTTGACAGTCCACATCCATGAAAGTAATTTGGGCATCTGCAGTAGAACAAGATCGTGCAGACATCATTGACTTCATAAGTCAAGACAACCCAATAGCATCCATCATGATGGATGAACTGTTTGCTGAAGTCGCATTGCGATTAGAACAACACCCACTACTCGGCAGACCTGGTCGGATATCGGGAACGCGAGAACTTATCTCACATGAAAACTATCGCCTGATTTATGAAGTGCAAGATAACCAAATAAGAATCTTGGCATTAGTTCATACAGCACGTTTTTGGCCGACTCTATAGCTCTAATGAAAGTAAAGCCTCACACCCCGATATAGCGCTGCCATAAAGCGCGATCAGACTCAAGTGCACCTGAGTCACCCTGCCACACCACATTGCCGCGCTCAATGAGGGTGTGTTGGTCTGCCAGTTGCACGAGTTTTTGTACATATTTATCTATCACCAAAATGCTTTGACCCTCTGCGCGTAAAGCATGTAGGCAGCGCCAAATATCTTCACGCACTAGAGGAGCAAGTCCTTCAGTGGCTTCATCGAGCACCAGCAAATGGGGATTTGTCATCAATGCGCGGCCAATAGCCAACATTTGCTGCTCGCCACCAGAGAGTTGATTACCCATATGTCGGTGCCGATCTTGCAACCGTGGAAATAAAGCATAAACACGCTCAAGCGTCCAAGGTGCATTCGAGTGATTACGGTTGCCAGCAAATGCCAGTAAGTTTTCTCGAACAGACAGCGTTGGAAAAATCATGCGCCCCTCAGGCACCAAAGCCATGCCCATGCGTGCAATGTGATCGGCAGACTTCCCATCCACACGCTCTCCACAAAATCGCACTGTTCCACCCATGCTAGGCGTTAGGCCTAAGACAGCGCGTACTGTTGTAGTTTTACCCATGCCGTTGCGACCCAGCAAGGTGGAGGCGCCACCAGAAGCTATAGAAAAACTCACACCAAACAACACTTGGCTATTGCCATATCCTGCTTGCAAGTCGTTCACTTCTAGAAGCGTACTCATGGCTTAAGCGTCGCCCAGATAGGCATGTTGAACTGCCACATCGTTTTTGATTTGTTCAGCGTTTCCACTTGCCACAACCCGTCCAGACACCAGCACTGAAATGGTATCGGCTAGGCGAAATACCGCGTCCATATCGTGCTCGACCAACACAATCGTTATGCTGCCGCGCAAACTTTTTAATAATTCCACCATACGCTGCGACTCATCAGGGCCCATGCCCGCCATTGGCTCATCTAACAACATCAGCTTTGGGTTTGTACATAAAACAAGTCCGACTTCCAACTGACGTTGCGCGCCATGCGATAGCGCACCTGCAGCTCGCATGCGGTGGTCTGAGAGGCCTATGCGTTCAGCTATCGCATCGGCTTGGCTGAAGCGCAAGCGATCAGTACTTGCCCGCCTCCAAAAGCCAAGACCACTTTTCTGAGTCGCAAGAATTGCCAAAGCCAAGTTGTCTTGCACACTCAAATGCGGAAACACACTGGTGATTTGGTAAGAACGAATCAAGCCTTGACGCGCACGCTGGTGTAGGGGAAGTTGTGTCACATCATGGCCATCAAAAACAATCCGTCCTGCATCTGCATGCATAGCGCCGGAAATATGGTGTATCAACGTAGTTTTTCCTGCACCGTTCGGTCCAATCAATGCGTGAATTTCACCTTCTTGGACCGACAAGCTAGTGCGGTCCAAGGCGACCAAACCACCAAAACTTTTGGTCAGGCTCTCCACACAAAGCAAAGGCGTGGTCATACCGATCGCTCTTTTCGTAAATGGGTCAGCGCACTGGTCAAGCCATTAGGCAGAAGCAGAACCACCATCAACAAAAGCGCACCCAAACCAAGCTGCCAGTGGATCGTGAAATGGCTCAAGATTTCTTCCAGCAATAAAAACACAATGGCACCCCAGACGCCACCATAGAGATGCCCCACACCACCGAGGATCACCATCATCATCAACATGCCTGACTGGCTCCATTGCATCATTGCGGGACTTACAAATCCGGATTGGTTTGCCAACAATGCGCCAGCCAAACCGGCCAAAGCACCCGATATCACAAACGCACATAGCTTGTAACGAAAAACCGCATATCCCAACGACTGCATGCGTACTTCGTTCTCGCGAATCGCTTGCAGCACATGGCCAAAGCGCGCATTCAACACACGCGCAATCAAAACTAAAACGGCAATACAGGCTACCAGGGTGACGAAATAAAAATGGGTGTCATTAGACATATCAAAAAACCCGATGCGCGAGCGCGCTGGCAACGACATACCATCATCACCGCCATAGGCTTTGAATGACACCACTAGGTAGTACATCATTTGCGCAAAAGCCAAAGTGATCATGATGAAGTAAACACCTTGCGTTCTCAAGCTCACCGCACCAATCAATAAAGCAAATAGGCCTGCTACCACCATCGCGGTAGGCCACGCCACCCATGCATCTACCACTCCCATCTGCGAAAGGATGACAACGGTATAGGCACCTACACCCAAAAAAGCAGCGTGGCCAAAACTCACCATGCCACCAAATCCCAAAATGAGATTCAAACTCGTAGCCGCTAGAGCAAAAATCAATATGCGAGTCGCTAGTGCAATATAGAACGCCTCACCAAAAACATTGGCTACAAAAGGCAATGCCATTAACGCTAACAACACGAGGCCAGACCAACGCCACTTCAGGTCGTGGTCTAAAGACTTAAGCGCCGAGGATTTACCCATGCGTTGGAAACAATCCGCGTGGCTTAAAAAATAATACCGTCGCCATCAACACATAGATCAATATTGATGCAACTGCAGGGCCTGCGTTCGAGGCCGCCTCAGGGCTCAGCAAAGAGTCAAACACCATTGGAACCAAGGTGCGTCCGGCTGTGTCAACAAAACCCACCAACAATGCGCCTAAAAAAGCGCCACGGATTGAACCAATACCGCCGATCACAATCACCACAAAAGCCAAGATCAAAATACTCTCACCCATACCCACTTGCACCGCCAACAGCGGGCCCAGCATCCCACCTGCCACCGCGCATAGTGCAGCGCCAACGCCAAAAACAGCAGTGAACAAACCTTGCACGTGGCTGCCCATAGCCATCGCCATGTCTCGGTTTGCTGCGCCAGCGCGAACTTGCATGCCAACGCGCGTGCGCGTGATGAGCAGATACAACAACAAGGCCACCAACAAACCCACACCAATAATGAGCAAGCGGTATGCGGGGTACATCAAACCTGGGAGCAGTTCTACAGGCCCACTCAAAGCCTCTGGCGGATTTAAGGAGATAGGCTGTGCGCCCCATATCAAACGCACAGTCTCATTGCACATCAACAAAATAGCGAATGTTCCCAACACTTGGGACAAGTGATCGCGCGCATACAGTTTGCGCAAAATGCCGACTTCCAGCAAGATACCGAATACTGCCGTAGCGACGACTCCGCCCGCCAAACCCATCCAGAAAGAACCCGTGGCAGCCGCAACCGACGCAATGCAATAGGCCCCCACCATATAAAGCGAGCCATGCGCTAGGTTAATCATGTCCATGATGCCAAACACAAGCGTGAGGCCTGCAGCCAGCAAGAACAACATGAGACCAAATTGCAAGCCGTTGAGCGACTGCTCCAACAGCAATATCCCATTCATTGGAAATGCTTATAGGCTAGGCATCTTGCAACTAGACGCATAGGCATCTGCATGGCTCTTGAAAACAGTATTCAAAGTGCGGTTAGTCACACGGCCTTTGCTGTCTTTGGTGATGACACGCAGGTGGTAGTCTTGAATCGGAAAGTGGTTGGTATTGAATTTGAACGCGCCACGCACGGAATCAAACTTGGCGGCTTGCAATGCTTTTTGTACCAGTGCCTTGTCTTCCAATTTACCTTTGGTGTCACGCACTGCAGACTCAATTAGACGGGCAGCGTCATAACCTTGCGCCGCGTATAGCGTTGGCAAACGGCCATAGGCCTTCTCGAACTCCGCTACAAATTTCTTGTTGGCAGCGTTGTCCATGTCATGTCCCCACTGTGAGGTATTGAACATGCCCAACATGGGGTCTCCAACTGCTTTGATGACGTCTTCGTCTGCTGAGAATCCTGGGCCAAACAAGATCATGTCTTTGGATAAACCAGCGCCTACAAACTGCTTGATGAAGTTAATACCCAAACCTCCAGGCAAGAAGATATAAACCGCATCAGGTTTAGTGGCACGCAACTTCGACAACTCTGTGCCGTAATCGAGTTGGTTCAATGCGGTGTAGGTTTCTGAGGCCACCTCACCTTTATAGAAACGCTTAAAACCAGTGATGGCGTCTTTACCAGCCGGGTAATTAGGAGCGATCAAAGCAACGCGCTTAAAGCCTTTGTCATTGACCACCTTACCCACGGCCTCGTGCATATTGTCGTTTTGGTAGGACGCACTGAAGAAATAAGGGTTGCACTGCTCGCCCGCCAATTGCGAAGGACCCGCATTGGCACTGATGTAAAAAGTTTTGGACTGGAAAGTAGGTGCACCTACGGCCAACAGCACGTTCGAGAACACAATGCCCGTCATGAAGTCGACTTTGTCACGTTTGACCAAACGGTCTGCCGTTTGACGGCCTACGTCGGGACTTGCTTGGTCATCTGCCACGATGACTTCAACATCTTTGCCGCCAAATTTACCGCCAGACAGTTTCACGGCTAATTGAAAACCATCTCGAATATCTACGCCTAGGCCTGCACCCGGACCAGACAAAGTGCTGAGCAAGCCCACTTTGATGGCGGAATCGGTTTGTGCCATGGCGGCTGTTGCGGCAACGCCCAAGCAAAGGGTGATACATGTTTTACGAATGAGTTGCATCTGAGATTTCCCGACAAAAGGTTTCATTCTATGATTCTTCCCCATGAAACTTTTAATTTGGCCCATACCAGCGCTACTTGCCTGGGGATCTTCATGGCTGATTTTTGCGGGGCTAAAGCATGTGGGCGCACCAGAATGGGTGGGTCTCACAGTCGCAACATTTTGGGGCGGAGTACTGACTTCTCTGGCCACCACCAAAATGCGCCGTATTTTGATCTTGGTGGGTTTTCCCTTATCGATGTGGGCTGCCTCGGGCGCGCTCACCATGCCACCGATTGGTTGGTTGCTATTACTGGGCTTGATTGTGGTGATTTATCCGCGCAAAGCCTGGAAAGACGCACCGCTATTTCCCACACCACGCAGAGCCTTGCGCCAATTGCCTGAACACATCACCTTGCTGGGTGGT
>SYDB01000212.1 GCA_005786815.1 Burkholderiales bacterium | reverse complement strand
GCAGCATTTCGTCTTTGGGTTCGCCGACACTCACGCCGCCGACAGCGTAACCAGGAAAATCCATAGCGACGAGTTGCTCCAACGAGGCTTGGCGAAGGTTCTCGAACATGCCGCCTTGCACGATGCCAAACAAGGCGTTGGGATTGTTCAGGCGCGCAAACTCATCTTGGCTGCGACGCGCCCAACGCAAACTCATTTCCATCGACTGCGCGGCTTGCGCTTCGGTGGTCAATTTGCCGTCGGTTTGGTAGGGCGTGCATTCGTCGAGCTGCATGGCGATGTCGCTGTTGAGCGTGGTCTGAATTTGCATACTCACTTCGGGCGACATGAACAATTTGTCGCCGTTGACAGGAGATGCAAAGTGCACGCCTTCTTCGGTGATCTTGCGCATCGCACCCAAACTCCACACCTGAAAACCGCCGCTGTCAGTAAGAATAGGTTTATGCCACTGCTCAAAGCTGTGCAACCCGCCAAAGCTTTGCATCACATCAAAGCCCGGGCGCATCCACAAATGGAAGGTATTGCCCAAAATGATTTGTGCGCCCATCTCATGCAAGCTACGCGGCATCACGCCTTTGACCGTGCCATAGGTGCCCACGGGCATAAAAATAGGCGTCTCGACCACGCCGTGGTTCAAAGTCATACGGCCACGGCGAGCAAGGCCTTCGGTTTTTAAGAGGTTGAATGTAAGCATCTTGCTAATGTTAGTTCTTACTTCTTTCCAAAAGCATCGCATCCCCATAACTAAAAAAACGGTACCCCTTAGCAATCGCATGTTGATACATCGCATGCATAGGCTCAAACCCGGCAAACGCACTCACCAGCATTAGCAAAGTGCTTTTAGGTAAATGGAAATTGGTGATGAGCACGTCCACCACCTGAAAAGCAAACCCCGGGGTTATAAAAATCTGCGTATCACCGCAAGTTTGGCCTGTATTTGCCCAAGACTCCAATGTGCGCACGCTGGTCGTTCCAACTGCTACCACCCGCCCTCCGCGTGCGCGGCAATCTAAGACGGCTTGCACAGTTGTCGCAGGAAAGTTGAACCACTCGCTATGCATGCGATGTTTAGAGAGATTCTCGGTTTTGACCGGCTGAAATGTGCCTGCGCCCACATGCAATGTGACATTAGCGGTCCGCACGCCTTTGTAGGCAAGTGCGTCCAAAACGCCTTGGTCAAAGTGCAAAGCTGCGGTGGGAGCGGCCGCTGCACCAGGCACTTTGGCAAAAATCGTTTGGTAACGTTGCTCGTCCTCAGCCGAATCGGTGTGGGTGATGTAGGGCGGCAACGGCACATGTCCGTACTTTTGCATCAGCGTGTGGGGTTCGTCGCTAAAAGCAAAGCGGAACAGTTGCCCGTTTTCGTCCGGCCAGCGTCCTAAATAAGTCGCTGTGAAATGATTGCCTTGCAGCCCCATGCGCATGACAGCGCCAGCGGGCGGCTTTTTGCTCACCTTCATGTGCGCAACCACTTGATTGGGTGCTTCGCCCGCAATATTTGGCAGCACCCGCTCAACCAATAATTCCAACTTGCCACCGCTTGGCTTTTCGCCAAACAGCCGCGCTTTCACGACTTGCGTGTCGTTAAACACCAGCAGATCGCCGGCTTGAAGAAGTTCAGGTAATTCTTTGAATATGCGGTCTGTAACCGCAGAACCTGGACGGCCATCTAGCAAACGCGAGGCGCTGCGTTCAACACAAGGGTGCTGGGCTATCAGCTCTGGCGGAAGAGCGAAATCGAAATCGCTCAGGGTGTAGGTATGTGACATGTGCTTGAGGGCAGGACGGGCCCGTTCCAAGTGAAAAAGGTATTTTCGCAGGCTTATTTGGTTATGCAACATATAGCGCGGGCACAATCAAAGCCCATGCTGCCACCCGCCAAGCCAACTGCAAAAAAAGCCACAGAGCCACAGGCTAAGCAGTCAGCATCTAAGCCACTGACCGCCCCGCAAAAAGCCCTGCGCAAAATAGGCTTGAACCGCGCCATCGATTTGGCCTTGCACTTGCCCTTGCGCTACGAAGATGAAACCCGCATCGTCCGTTTGGTAGACACACGGGAGGGCGACGTGGCTCAAATCGAAGCCAATGTCATATCGTGTGAAGTGGCGTACAAACCAAGAAGGCAATTGCTAGTAGTCGTAGACGATGGCTCAGACACTTGCACTTTGCGGTTTTTCAACTTCTACCCCTCGCAACAAAAAGCGCTAGCAGTGGGAAACCGTTTGCGCTTGCGCGGAGAAGTCCGCGGCGGTTTCATGGGCCGCACCATGGTGCACCCGAGTTTTCATGCGGCAGGTGGTGAACTCCCTAACGCGCTCACCCCCATCTACCCCACATCCGCGGGCTTGCCGCAGTCGTATTTGCGCAAAGCGGTGCACGGTGGCGTGTTGCATGCCGCGCGACAAGGTGAATTTGTAGAGACCATTCCCTCTGGACTAACGCCACCGTCGTTAGCGCAAAGCAACACAAAAACTTGGGGACTCGAGCAGTCCTTGCACTTCCTGCATCACCCCACACCAGATGTATCGCTAGCGCAATTAGAAGACCGCACCCACCCCGCCTGGCAGCGCCTCAAAGCCGAAGAACTGCTGGCGCAACAACTCTCACAACTGCAATCCAAACGCCAGCGCGCCACTTTGCGCGCGCCTGCATTAGGCTTGCACAAAAATGGTTTGCAAGAGCAACTCTTGGGCGTTTTACCGTTTGGCCTAACCAGCGCACAAAGACGTGTTGGAGAAGAAATCGCCAACGACATCCAACGCCACATCCCCATGCACCGCCTGCTTCAAGGCGACGTAGGTTCCGGCAAAACCGTAGTTGCTGCATTGGCTGCTGCCATCGCCATCGGTAACGGATGGCAGTGCGCACTCATGGCCCCCACCGAAATCTTGGCCGAACAACATTTCCGCAAACTCATAGGCTGGTTAGAGCCCTTGCTAACACCATTAGGTAAACGCGTAGCGTGGCTCACAGGCAGCCAAAAGAAGAAAGATCGAACAGAAATGGTGGCGCTCATAGCCAGTGGCGAAGCAGCATTGGTAGTCGGTACACACGCAGTAATACAAGAGCAAGTGCAATTTAAAAGCCTAGCCCTAGCCATCATCGACGAGCAACATAGATTCGGCGTAGCCCAGCGCTTAGCGCTAAGAGAAAAAATGCACTCGGATTCAGAACCCCACATGCTGATGATGAGCGCTACCCCCATCCCCAGAACGCTAGCCATGAGTTACTACGCCGACCTAGACGTCTCCACCCTAGACGAACTCCCCCCCGGCCGTACCCCCGTAGTCACCAAACTCATCGCAGAAACCCGCCGTGACGAACTCATCTCTCGTATTCGCCAACAACTCGAAGAAGGCCGGCAGGTCTACTGGGTCTGCCCGCTCATAGAAGAAAGTGAAGCGCTAGACCTCACCAACGCCACCGAAACCCATGCCCTACTTACCGAGGCCTTGAACACCCCAGGAGCCAAGCCTGTCATGGTCGGCTTGCTTCATTCCCGAATGCAGCCCGCAGAAAAAAAAGCCGTCATGGCTTTGTTCGAAAGTGGGACTATGGGCGTAGTGGTCAGCACCACCGTGATCGAAGTCGGTGTGGATGTTCCCAACGCCTCGCTAATGGTCATTGAGCACGCGGAGCGATTCGGACTTTCACAACTTCACCAACTCAGAGGCCGTGTAGGGCGCGGCGCTGCAGCATCCGCCTGTGTCTTGATGTACGCCACAGGAGAGAGCGGCCGCGTGAGCGAAACAGCGCGTGAACGATTAATG
>SYDB01000014.1 GCA_005786815.1 Burkholderiales bacterium | reverse complement strand
GCCGTTCGCGAAGTCCCCGAACTGCGCTTCCCACACCACCAAGGTGTTGGGGTCGTTGGATGCGTAGCCGTATTCAAAACCGAGCACAGCTTCTTCCGACAAGATGGAGTCAATCACCACAAACGGGGCTTGGTTCTCAGCCACGTTTTGCAACGCCACATAGGTGCCGGTGTCCCACTTTTCACGGTTTTGGTCATGGATCACAGCATGACGATGGGTGAAGGTTCCGCGTCCGCAGTCTTCACCTGATAAGCGCACGGGGTAACCACTGGCCACTAACGAAGCAAATGCCATGTGTTCGCCCATGCCCCAATCAACGGGGGTATCGCCACGGCCCATCGCTGCGCGATCGTCATAAACTTTTTTGACCAACTGGTGCGGTGTGACGCTTGGCGGAATGGTTGAAATTTTTTCAGCCAACCGTCTCCACTCTGACATGGGAACAGAGGTATCACCCGCATCAGTCCATTTCTTACCCAAAAAGGGTGCCCAGTCCACGGTGAACTTAGTTTTAAAGTTGGTCAACACAGGATCCTCTGTATGTTTGCCAGCGTCCAATGCCGCGCGATAGGCTTTGACCATCTCATCACCTAAGGAGTCGCCAAAGCCTTGCGTAGCCAATTTATCGGCAAATAATTTGCGAGTGCCTGGATGTGCTGCAATTTTTTTATACATCAGGGGTTGTGTCAGCGCTGGTGTGTCTTGCTCGTTATGACCCAATTTACGGAAACAGACGATGTCTAAAACCACGTCTTTTTTGAACGTCATGCGGTAGTCCAAAGCCATTTGGGTGGCAAGCACTACGGCCTCTGGGTCATCGCCGTTGACGTGCAATACAGGCGCTTCCACCATCTTGACGATATCCGTACAGAAAACGCTCGAGCGCATGTCACGTGGGTCCGAGGTGGTGAAACCGATTTGGTTGTTGATGATGATGTGCACCGTGCCACCAGTCGAGTAACCTCGTGTTTGCGCCAATGCAAAGGTTTCTTGGTTCACACCTTGACCGCCAAACGCTGCGTCACCGTGCACCAACACTGGCAACACTTGTGAGCCGTGTGGGTCGGCACGGCGGTCCATACGCGCACGCACGGAGCCTTCGACCACGGGGTTGACAATTTCAAGATGCGACGGATTGAATGCCAACGACAAATGCACGGGACCGCCAGCGGTGCTGATGTCTGAGCTAAAGCCTTGGTGGTATTTCACGTCGCCGGCGGGCAAGTCTTCTGGTGCAGTGTGGTCAAACTCCGCAAACAAATCAGCTGGCAATTTGCGCATGGTGTTGACCAACACATTTAAACGGCCGCGGTGGGCCATACCGATCACGATTTCTTGCACGCCCTGTGCGCTGGCCTTGTGGACCAACTCGTCCATGGCGGCAATGAAGCTCTCGCCACCTTCTAGGGAGAAACGCTTTTGACCCACGTATTTGGTGTGCAAGAAACGCTCTAGGCCTTCTGCAGCAGTGAGGCGCTCGAGAATTATTTTTTTCTTTTCTGCGTTGAAATTGGGTTTGCTACGAATGGATTCGAGTTTTTCTTGCCACCAACGCTTTTCTGCTTGGTCGGTGGCATACATGAATTCAGCACCTAAAGTACCGCAATAGGTTTCACGCAAGGCGTTGAGCAAATCACGCAAAGACATACTGTTTTTACCAAAAAACGTGTTGCTAGTGTCGAACACGGTTTCTTGATCAGCATCGGTAAAACCATAGAAAGCAGGGTCTAGGTCTGGAATGGGTGGGCGCTCAGTACGCTTGAGCGGGTCGAGGTCTGCCCAGCGTTGGCCCACGTTGCGGTAGGCCGCAATCAGCTGCTGCGCGGCGGTGCGCTTGCGGCCCATTTCGGCATCAGCGCTAGCCATAACCACGCGGGTACCGCCGGCTTTGGCGCGTTCAGCGAATGCATTGATAACGGGAAGATGGGGAACGTCTTTGGCATTGGTGCCGTCCACTGCGGGAACGTGTTGCAAAGCGTCGAAGTACTCACGCCAAGAATCAGGAACGCTGCCGGGGTTGGAGAGATAGTTTTCGTACATCTCATCAACGTACGGGGCGTTTCCGCCAAACAAATAAGTATTTTCTGAATAGGCTTGATAGACTGTAGTCTGAGACATAGAGCTGACCTCCGTTTCCCTTTAGGAAACATTAGCTGGTTGAAAAAAACCACCGCGACACGGCTGAACCGGATAGCGGAAGCAAGAGAGATTGAAAAAACTCTCACCACGTAATTGTGCCATCGAACCCATCACTAAAGTCGCTATCGCTAAGTCAATGCGATAAAAGAACTAAGAACGACTGATGAAATCCCCTTAAGCGAGTACGTCTTGGATCTGCTGGAGCGATAGCGGATCGTCCATGGTTGTCAAGTCGCCTGGATCTCTTTTCTCACAAACGGCTTGGATTGCACGGCGCAGTAATTTGCCACTACGTGTTTTAGGCAAAGCACTCACAAAAAACACGCGCGCGGGACGCGCCACAGCACCGAGTTGGTTGTCCACCACCTTCATCACTTCGCCTTCGAGCTTCAGGCGGGCAGCTGCATCGCCAAGGGCTGAGGCGTCTTTGGCAATGGCAAACGCCATTGCCACTTGGCCTTTGAGTTGGTCTGCGACACCGACCACGGCGACTTCCGCAATATTGGGGTGGCTTGAAATACTCTCCTCGATTTCACGTGTGCCTAAGCGATGTCCCGCCACGTTAATCACGTCGTCGGTACGGCCCAAGATGAAGAAGTAACCATCTTCGTCGCGCACCGCCCAATCAAATGTGCTGTAAACCATTTTGTTGGGCACGGTTTTCCAATAGGTGTTTACAAAACGTGCGTCATCGCCCCACACCGTTTGCAAATTGCCGGGTGGCAATGGGCCTTCGATGGTCAATACGCCCTTTTGGTTTGCACCAGTGAGTTCTTCGCCATTTTGGTCGTCTACCAGTTTGACGTCGTATCCATAAACAGCTTTGCCAGGGGAGCCAAATTTACTTGGCGCTTTTTCTACACCGTTGCAAATTGTCAAAATTGGCCAACCTGTTTCGGTTTGCCAATAGTTGTCAATGATGGGCGTGCCGCCTAAACCTTCTGAAATCCATTTCGCGGTTGGCTCGTCCAAAGGTTCTCCCGCCAAGAACAAGGCCTTCAAAGACTTCAAGTTGTATTTAGTGAGAAGCGCAGGGTCTTGTTTTTTCAGCACGCGAATAGCAGTGGGCGCGCTGAACATGACGCTGACTTTGTACTTCTCGACCAAGCTCCACCAAATGCCGCCATCAGGACGGATTGGAAGGCCCTCATAAAGAATGGTGGCCATACCGCCAATGAGAGGGCCGTAAATGATGTAACTGTGCCCCACCACCCAACCAATGTCACTGGTGCAGAAAAATGTCTCGCCTGGTTTGCCTTGGAAAATATTCGGAATGCTGCTAGCCAATGCCACGGCGTAGCCACCCGTGTCGCGTTGCACGCCTTTGGGCTTGCCTGTTGTTCCTGAGGTGTAGAGGGTGTAACTTGGATGGGTGGATTCCACCCATTCGCAAGGCACTTGGGCATTGAGATGTTTGTCGCGCTCTTGGGCGTAGTCAAAATCGCGCCCTGCCACGCTGGCAAATTCAGATAAGTGGCGATTAACCATTAAGACCGCTTTAGGCTTGTGGCTTGATAAGCTGATGGCCTCGTCCAGCAACGGTTTATATGCCACGACCTTGCCCCCGCGCGATCCGGCATCTGCACTAATGATCACTTTGGGCGTTGCATCTTCGATGCGTGTTGCTAATGAATGTGAGGCGAATCCGCCAAACACCACAGAGTGAATCGCTCCAATACGCGCGCATGCCAACATCGCAAAAGAAGCTTCGGCAATCATGGGCATGTAAATCAGTACACGGTCGCCTTTGACCACACCAAAGTTTTGCAAGATAGCGGCCGTACGCTGCACTTCTGCGTGCAAGTCTTTGTAGGTGTATGTTTTTTCTTGGTCTGTCTCGGTAGACACAAAAATTAGGGCGGCTTGGTCACCGCGATCTTTGAGGTGCCTATCCACTGCGTTGTGGCACAAATTGGTGGTGCCACCGACGAACCACTTCGCAAAGGGGGGATTGGAGTAATCGCAAATTTGTTGGGGTTGGATTTGCCAATCCACTGTTTTGGCTTGTTCAGCCCAAAAATTGTCGCGGTCTTGGATAGAACGCTTATGAAACTGCGTAAAAGAACCTATGAATATGCATCTCCATATAAGTTTTACTAATTTCTCAATTATGCGCAGGAAGGACTTGCAAGAAACTGACTCAGTGCAAAGTTTGCCTATTTAATAAGCGCTTGTATCTCCCGAAACGCATCCGATTCAGCGCTGCGCAGCCACTCG
>SYDB01000013.1 GCA_005786815.1 Burkholderiales bacterium | reverse complement strand
AGCAGGCATCATTGGCGCGGATAGATTAGCCAAAGCGGCTCCAGACGGATAAACCATTGGAGGCTTTAACGACAGCGTGGCCACCATGGTGCCCAACCTCAACCCCAACACCCCCTGGAACGCCCAAAGAAATAGTGACGCGTTTGAACCGTGAAATTGTCAAAGCCTTAGCTGACCCCGAGTTGCGCGAGCGTTATGAAACACTGGGATTGGCTCCTTAAGGGACATCTCCAGAGGAATTATCCACACGCACACAACAACAATTCGCAAAATATGCCAAAGTCATTAAAGATAATCAAATAAGATCAGACTGAAGCAACCTTCAACAGGAATTACTAGCATGTTCAATACTCGAATCCTCACCAAACTATTCCTTACGTGGATATTGGCTTTCACTGCATGCCTGGCTTTAGCCCTGCCATCGCCAAAAGATATTGAGGCAGAAATGCAAGCGGGTAATCTTGCCAAAGCTGAAAGCATGCTTAGGGAAGTGATTGCAGAGAAACCACAAAGCGCCAAAGCGCATTACGAATTGGGACAAGTGTTGGCGCGGCAAGAACGATATGCACAGGCCCATCAAGAATTGGTCAAAGCCAAAGACATTGATCCAACTCTTAAATTTGCGAGCAGCCCTGAGAAATTCAATGCTGTATTTGACAAAGTCAGCCAACTGCAAAACAAAACTCCGACTGCGCAACAAAGTGTGGCAAACGCACAAGCCCAATCGCCCGCGCCCGCACAAAGCGAAAGTATCAATATGAACTATGTGCTGATTGGTATTGCCGGGCTAGTAGGTTTGGCTTTAATTATTCGCTTGGCTCGTCCAAAGCCACCAGTTGCAAACTATGCACCGACATATCCTCAAACAAATCCCAATGGGTCTGCAGTTGCGCAAAGAGGTTTTGGTCAGCAATACGCGCCAGGTGCGCCTCAGCAACAGCCCTACGGCCCAGCACCAGCGGGAGGCATGGGTTCGGGCATAGGCGGTGCCGTCATTGGTGGATTGGCTGGCGTTGCTGCTGGATACGCTTTATCGAAAGCGATGGAAGGTGATCACGGTGCAGGGAACGCCAATGCCGCACCAGCGCAATCTGGAGGCTATGTACCTTTTGACAGTCCTTCGCAACCTGACTTAGGAAGCTTTGACTCAGGCAGTGGTGGCGACTCCTGGGGCGACAGCGGATCGTCGGGTGGTGACGACAGTTGGTAATCGACTGCCGTTTAAAGCTTCAAGAATTTTTACGAATAAATTCAGCTACCCGCGCAATACCTGCGGTGATAGCTTCATCGGAGGCGGCGTAACTAAAGCGGATGTGCTGTCCTTCGTTTGGCACACGTGGCCCAAAATGGATATCCGCTAAAACTGCAACTCCGGCCTCATTGAGCAAGCGTTTACGAAACTCTTCTGAGTCTGCACAACGTGTCATTTTGCAGGCCTCGGTGACATTAGGCCAAGCGTAGAACGCTCCGCCTGGCGACTTGCATGTGATACCAGGCACTTTATTGAGCAAGCCCACGATCAAGTCACGACGCTTGTGAAATATGTCGTGCATACGCTGTGCATCGGTCTGTGGACCGTTCAATGCTTCGACACCAGCCCATTGCGTAATGTGCGACGCACAGGACTCGGTATTGGTAATCCAATTGGTAAAAAACGGTGCCAGTTTTTTGTTGGCAGCAAAACCCAAGCGCCAACCTGTCATAGCCCATGTTTTGGAACATCCGTCAGAGATGATGGTCCGCTCTTGCATGCCGGGTAACGAAGCGATGGACTCAAATGCACCGTCATACACCAGTTGCCCATAGATTTCATCAGCGAATATCCAAATTTGTGGGTGCTTGCGCAAGATCTCTGCGATAGCTTCTAAGTCTTTGCGAGGAATGATGCCGCCCGTTGGGTTGTGCGGCGAATTCAAAATCAATAGCTTGGTTCGCGGTGTAATTTTGTCGACTAATTCTTGTGGGTCGAAACCAAAGTTACGGTCTTCGCGCAAAAAGATAGGCACGCCCACCGCTCCGTTGGCTTTGATTTGGGATTCGTAAATAGGAAATCCTGGGACGGGATAAATCACTTCATCACCTGCGCCGTAGTCAGTCACAGATAAGATGGAATACCCAATGAACGGTTTAGCGCCCGCAGCGACTACAACATCATTGGCATCGACTTGCACACCACTTCGCGTGCGGTTCAAGTAGTCTGCGGCAGCTTGTCGTAATTCAGGAATGCCAGCAGATGCCGTATAGCCGTGTTTACCTTCGCGAATAGCTTTGACACCTGCATCTTGGATATTCTTTGGCGTAGGGAAGTCCGGCTGGCCAATACAAAAAGAAATGATGTCGCGCCCTTCACGAATTAGTTGGTTGACCTCAGCCAGAACGACGAATGCGTTCTCTGTACCTAATCCTTGTGCGCGTTGGCTAATAGCAACCATATGTGTCTCCTACCGAATTAAATTGTGAAATGTGTGTTTAGTCAGCATCCAGCCATTGGCAAATAGGTTGCCATTGCTCCAGGTCACGTTGTACTTTAGAAGCAGAGATGTCAAACATAGACAAACCATGGGCTGCCATGTGGACGTAGTACTGGGTGTCTCGAATACAACTCAAAACAGGAACGTTGAGCGAGTTCATGAATTTATTGAGATTAGCGGCAGCAACCGTTCGCGCATCGACACGGTTACCAACTACCGCCACATGTGACATGTGGTCACGATTGAGTTGCAACAACTTGACGATGAATGCATGCGTCGCTTGCATATCAAACATGCTGGGCATGATGGGCACAATGATTTTGTCAGCTCTGCCGATGACCTCTTGCATGCGCCAACCACTCAGCCCACCTGGTGTGTCTATCACCACATGGGTTGTATCTTTGTAGGGTTTGGCGGTATAAATTAAATCAGCCTCGTATT
>SYDB01000211.1 GCA_005786815.1 Burkholderiales bacterium | reverse complement strand
TGAAAACGCCGAAGGCAATCTTGGTTTAGCCAATGCCTTGCTCAAGCACTTGAGTGAAAAGCTTCCCATCAGCCGCTGGCAACGCGACCTTACCGACTCCACCGTACTACGTAATATGGGCGTGGCCCTTGGATACAGCGTGTTGGCATATCAGTCTTTGGGTGTTGGCTTGAACAAACTAGAAATCAACCACGACGCGCTTGCGGCAGATTTAGATGCTGCTTGGGAAGTTCTTGCTGAACCGATTCAAACGGTGATGCGTCGCTATGGCTTAGAGCAAGCGTACGAGCAATTGAAAGAAGCAACCCGCGGCAAAAGTGTCACGCCTGAAGCCTTGCATAACTTGGTACGCTCTTTACCAATTCCCCCGGCAGAAATTGAACGTCTGCTGGCAATAACTCCCGCTAGCTATATTGGCAAAGCAGCTGAACTGGCGCGACGCGTGTAACGCGCCAGACTATGGCGATCAAATCCACCATCTTCAAGGCGAATGTACAAATCGCCGACATCGACCACGGCTATTACGCCGACCACGCACTCACCTTAGCGCGCCATCCCAGCGAAACCGACGAACGCATGATGGTGCGCTTAGTAGCGATGTCGCTGCAAGCGCACGCGTTACAAGACACTTGTAACGGTGATGGCGTATTGGCGTTTGGAGCGGGACTCTCTGACCCCGACGAGCCCGATGTGATGCTGACCGACTTCACCGGTCGCAAACGTTTATGGATTGAAGTGGGCCAGCCTGAAGACAAGCCCCTACTCAAAGCTTGCAGCAAAGCTGACCAAGTGATGCTCTATGTGTTCTCGCATTCAGGCGATGTGTGGTGGAAGAGCATGCAGACCAAACTCACGCGCCCCAATAACTTGCAGGTCTGGCGCATTCCACACACAGCTTCACAAGAGTTAGCCAAACTCGCTGAGCGCAGTATGCAATTGCAAGCCACGGTTCAAGAACAAGTACTCATGATGGGCAACGGCTCCAGCACGGTGGATATTGAATGTGTTCGCTGGCTCTAAGTTTGTTTTTCTAGTTTTTTCTCGGTCGCGCGCTCCGCATATTTATTAAAGCGCCAAGCCGTGCCCAACATGGTGATGCGGTGCCAAGTGTTGCGTTTTTCGGCTGGTGTCATATGCGTCCAGTTTTGTACTTCTTCAAATGTGCGGCCACACCCTTTGCACTCTGGGTCGCCTTGACTGGTTGAACAAATCGCAATGCAGGGAGCGTCTACTGTGGTGTGGTACCAGGCTAGCCATGCATCATGTGCTTTGGCAGGAAATCCTTTTTCTGCAGCTTCGTGTTCTTTGTAATAAATCATCAATGCATAGACTTCGGCCAATGCGCGGATTTCAGGCGCGAGGGTGACGCCATCGGGCGAGGGCTTTTTATCACGCCAATAGTTGATGGCCGCTTCGATATCGGTAATGTGAATACTGGCCATGGAAATAAATGCGTGTCTATCAATTACAAAGCAGAGAATGATAGCTGGGATGCTATGCTTTCACCGTTATGAAACTTCTTATTACTTGGGTTCTGCACGCTACGGCATTACTGGCTTTAGCCCACCTTTCCACCGGAATAGAAATTTCTAGCTTTGCCACCGCCATGGCGGCCGCCTTGTTGGACGGATTTAAAGTAAGCGGCTTTGCCTCTGCGCTTTTGGGCTCTTTGCTTTACTCCACCTTCTGCATGTTGATCGACTCAGCGCTCCAACATTTGTTCCCGCCGCAACCGGTCTAACTCGCGTAAACGCGCATCGACGATAGACGCTTCTATATGGCCGCTTCGGTCTAGCTTGCCTTCTCTGGCTAATTGATAAGCCACCGTTTGTGCTGCTTTGAATCGGTCGAGCGCCGCAGCGTAATCTAACTCAGCGGCACGCGCCTCTGCTTGCGCACGGATAGCGTGCAAGGTGTCGCCTTGCAATTCATAAGCCGCCGACAAATACAGCCATGCATTCGCATCACGCGGCATTCGGTTGACCCACATCACCAAATCGTCCGACGCCAATTTACCTTGTGCAGGCAGTTGCGTTGCTACGCGACTTTGCGCCAATAACAAACGCGATGCACGGTCATGGATGTTGATCACCGATGTTTTGGTGCTGAGCAAATTAACAGCTTGCATCGCTTCGCCCGATTGCAGCGCCAGCTCCGCTTTTAGTAGCAACACCACGCGTTGCGCTGCAGGCTCTGTGAGAGGCAATGCTTCTAACCTTGCCAAAGTACGCCGCGCATTGACCCAATCACGTTGGCGCATTTCCGCAAGTGAGGCGGCATACAAGATGCCAGCTTGTCGCCACAGGGGCGCAGTGGCAACAGTGGTTGAGGCGGCTTGCACACTCAACCCACGCAATGCGTCAATACCTGGGTTAGCCAATACCAATGCGCGCGCTGACATCATGGCGTGCAAAGGAGTCGTTACTACGGGTGGTCGAGCGGGCAATAACTGCTGCCTAGCTTGCGCATCCGCGATGCGCTCGGTTGTCATCGGATGGCTACGCAAATAAGGAAACGATCCGTTGTCGTTCAAACGCGCAGCCTGCTGCAACTTTTCAAACATCGTGACAAAGCCTTGTGGTTCGAAGCCAGCGTCGGTCATCACACCGTATCCCACACGGTCTGCTTCGCGTTCCATATCGCGTGAAAAATTCAATTGGCTTTGTATAGCTGCTGCTTGGCCACCAACCATCACCGCATTGGCAGCACTCATGCCGCTCGCACTAGGCGTGCGACTCGCGGCCAACATGCCCAAAATCATGGCGCCAATCACCATCGGACCTTGTCGGCCTTGTTGCGACATCATGCGTGCGATATGGCGTTGCGTCACATGGCTTAATTCATGCGCCAGCACAGAGGCCAACTCGCCTCCATTGCTCACCGCTGAAATCAAGCCAAGATGCACGCCCAAATAACCGCCAGGTAGCGCAAAGGCATTGATGCTGCGGTCACGAATCAGCGTGACTTCCCATGCAAATTGTTGTTCGAGTTCGGGCGTGAGTTCTCCGCGTTGCCGCGCTGCGCTGAGCAGCACTTGCCAAAACGATTGCACATAGTCGCCTAACACTGGGTCGTCTATGTAGTCAGGGTCGCGGTAAATTTCTCGTGCAATGTTCTCGCCTAAACGGCGCTCTACGCCCAAAGGAATATCAATGCCGTCGCCTAAATTCGGCAGTCGATTGCCTGACATCATCAGCGCAGGCACATTGTTGGTTTGGCCGTACAGTGGCTGGCCGCCCAAGGCGAGAACAACACTTAACGCCAAAAGGCCTAGCCGTCTGCACAACAGGATCAGTCCTGCACATGAACGTGTGCATGAAGTACTAAGCGTGAAGAAAGATAGCGTGGGTGCAGCTGGCATAAAAACAAGCCCCGTATGATGCGGGAGCATTCATGTTAACCCCTCTCGTCATTCTTACTTACGAACGCCATGAGCAATTTCACCCACTTTGACGCCCAAGGCCAAGCCCATATGGTCGATGTCGCCGACAAAGCCCACACCCACCGTGTAGCTGTTGCCACTGGATCTATCCAAATGCAAGCAGCCACTTGGAAATTGATTGAAAGCGGCACCGCAAAAAAAGGCGATGTACTTAGCATTGCGCGTATTGCTGGTATTCAAGCAGCTAAGAAAGCCAGTGATTTGATTCCCTTGTGCCACCCGCTTGCGCTTACGCGAGTGGCCATTGCATTTGACTTGCAAGAGGCTGCTCATAGTGTGCAGTGCACGGCAACTGTGGAGACCGTTGGCCCTACTGGGGTTGAGATTGAGGCTTTAGCAGCGGTACAAATTGCTTTATTGACTATCTACGATATGTGTAAAGCAGTCGACAGGGGTATGACGATGACTGATGTGAAGTTGCTGGAGAAACATGGGGGGAAGAGTGGGATTTTTGTGGCGAAAGCTTAAGCAACTAGCGTCTTGAGTTGTTCGTTTGTTGCATCGCCCACAACTTCACATACTTGTAATAACTAGTCTGCGCATTCGATATCGACAGCGCCAACCCATGCACTCCATCTAAAAACCCAGCGCGCAATACATAGGTTCTGAAAAACGCCCAAGCGCCGTGTGCAATCCCCTTACCAATCGAACCACGTTCACCGCGGCTAAATGCTTGTTGCGCAGCAGCGCTGGAGTAAGCCTCTACCTTTACTAAAACTTGTGAAAAGTCTAGATAGCTGTAATGGAGCAAATGGTTTTTGAGTTGGCTAATTACGTCGGTGGTGATGACGCGCTCGTGGACCAAGTCATCTGAAAACTTCGCATTGCTTTTACGAAATAAACGTAAAACATAGTCAGGGCGCCAACCGCAATGTTGGATAAATTTGCCACAGTACCAAGACTTTCTTGGAATTTCATAGGCGCTGTACTGCTTTTCTTCAGAATCTAAGCGGCTGCCATCAGGTTGTGCTCGACCAATCAGCAGATTAATTTCTGCGGCCAACTCTGGCGACACACGCTCGTCGGCATCAATCGACAAAATCCAAGGCTGTGTTGCCAGTGCTAAAGCACGGTTATTTTGTGGGCCAAAGCCGGGCCAGTCATCGGGTTGCGCGACTTTGGCGCCAAATCTCTGGGCAATTGAAACTGTTGCATCGTTGCTATGTGTGTCGACCACCACAATTTCATAGGCCAAGCCTTGAAGTGAGGCTAGGCAGTCTTCTAAGTTGTGCGCTTCGTTGCGCGTGATCAATATTGCGGAGAGCATGCTTGAGTTTAAGCGCAGCGCGGTGCTTGCTGTCTTAGCAGTCGATCGATAAATGCGCGCGCTATTTACGGGGGGCGATAGTTGGTAGTCGGCTTGCGAGTTTTTCAGCCTCTTGGGCATTACCAGATAAGCGCAAACTCTCCACTGCACGCTCTACAACACGTGGCTCTGGTGAATAGTGCAGAACGCGCATAGCCAGTTCGTAAGTTTCTTGTGCGTTTTCTTGCGTGATGCTTTGGGTCATCAGTCGTGCAAAGTCAACTTGGTTTTTAAACAACCAAGTTTGACTCGCTGCTTGCATAGGATTGTCTCGGTAAGCCGCATCGCGCATCTCTGGTTGTCTGTAGATTTGCGCTACGCGGTTGTAGTCCCAGGCCACATATAAGCAACCCAAAAACAGTGCGCTACATACGAGCATAGGGAATATATGCTCAGGCGTGCCGCTGAACGGATCAGCTTCAACTGTCTCGCTTTGTGCCTGCTCTGCCAATAAACCCAAAGCCAAACCTAGGGCTATTTGAAATGGCCCATACCACAGCGGGTACTCCAACATGCTGTGTAAGCCAAGTACCAGCAGCATTGCCAGCCCTGTGCATTGCGCATTAGTCAGGGCATGCAGCTTGACCTTTTGATATATCCAATGCACAGCAAGAACACAACATAGCAACGCAAACGGAGCTCCAAACTCTAAGGCCAGATGGAGGGGAAGGTTGTGCGCGTTATCCAATAAATCGCAGAAGCGCTCGCTTTGGTAGTCGGTGCTGTAGTGGGCAAAGTCTGTTTCGCCCAAACCCCAGCCTTGCCAAGGGTGTTGCGAGAGCATCTGCAGAGCATTAGTCCAGAGAACGCGTCGGCCCCCGCAAGGCGCATAGTCTTGCGCTTGCCCCGCAACCCTTAGCAACAAACTCGCACCCATCACACCATTGAGTTGCAGCGCAACCCACGGCAGAACCAACGACCATAGGATGACCAACAGTGGCGCTCCTATCGCAAGTTGCATCAAAGCCCGACGGGTATGTTTGCGCGCTTTCCAAGCCCATAGCATGGCCAATGCAAATACCACCAACCATTGCACGGCGCCTGTGCGTGATACTGAACAAGCCAAACCTGCTGCCAGCAAAGCAAGCGCACACCACGCTGCTGCCAAATAGCGCTTAGACATGTTGCGCTTAGCCGCCACCATGCCAAGTAAAGCCACTAAGCCAATGCTGGTGAGCGAGGCAAATTGATTACGTTGCCGCAAATTTGCAAATGCGTCCCCCATGTGCGGCTGGTTGACCCAAGGTGCCAATTCACGCGCCATATTTAGATATTGCAATATTGCCAAAAGGCTACTTACTAAGGCTGCAAGCAACCACGCTGCTAATAACCAATGCAGCAATCCGTTTGCGGGGTTGGCAGCACGCTTACCAATTTGCACCGCGATCCAAATGCAGGCGATGGCTACAACTACACCTAGCATCAACGCCCGATCGATGACTGCTGGCACTGTGAGTGCAGACACCAAAAACCATACCACCAATAGCAGCCCCCATTTATTTTGAAAAGCGGTCTGCAATAGTCGAGAGAAAAAACGGACAGGCACAATGCCAAGCCCCAGTTCAGTTGCCACTACTGTTGTTGGCACTAATCTTTTAAAGTTTGATGTTGTTTGTGCTGGCGTTTCGTCCACTACCAATAACAAAGCACACGCCACCATCATCCAACTCAAGAGCAATGGAATAACGGAAGTCGAAGGCGCACTTGTAAACGGATTTAGCCACGGCAGCATTAAACAAACGACAAGAAGCAGACGATTTGCTAGCAACAACGGGCTTTTGAAAATCTGCATGGCTAGATTTTCATGCACAACACGTTTTAGGAAACCTTACTTACATTCACTAGGCGCATATTTCCTATCCAGCGCGTCAGACGGCACGGCTACACCTGCAAATGTGGCGGCACCCTTAGACAAACACTTCCATTGCACATTGCCGCTGACGATCGGGCTAGCAGCATCGGGGGCGGGCAACGCTACGGGGCTAGCCACTGGCCCTGTGAAAGGCACCAACAGCAATTTGCCGCCGCCTGCGGCCGGCGTTGTCGTGATAGAGATAGCTCCGGTAGCGGGTGCAACATCAATCACGCTGATGTTGTTGGTAGCGCCACTCCATGCATAGTCGGCTTTGTAGTTGTTTGCTGTGGTGGCGACGTTGCCGTTGCTCACAACATCCATGACCGTGGTTTTAGCGGTCGTTGCCAATGCCAAGCCCTCACTGACGCGCGCGCGAACAACATAGTCTTGGTATGCAGGCAAAGCAACGGACGATAATATGCCGATGATGGCGATCACGATCATGATTTCAATCAGGGTGAAACCTTTTTGTGCGATTTTTGTCATTTCTATCTCTCTACATAACGCCTACTGAAATAGACAAGCTCTTACTTTAAATTCGGGCTAAGTCTTTATTCATTCTAGAAACTATTGTTTTGTATTTGCGCAAGTGATGGACACAAAAAAACGAGCAGTGGTTAAGCCGCTCGTTTGAATATTCGCAATAGAAACTAGGTGGTTTTGTCTTCCTGTGTTTCAGCTTTGGCATTCATCTGGCGTCCCCACAAAATCATAATGACCGCGCCAGCAAGTGAGTATGCATAGTGGAAAAGTTAAGTCACTTCAATTGTGCTTTAAGTAACTTACCTAATTCCGAAGGGTTACGTGTGACAATGAAACCACACTCTTCCATGATGGCGAGTTTGGCGTCAGCTGTATCAGCACCTCCAGAGATCAACGCACCCGCATGGCCCATGCGCTTGCCGGGCGGTGCGGTGACACCCGCAATAAAACCAACGATCGGTTTTTTCATATTGGCTTTGCACCACTGTGCGGCGTCTGCTTCATCAGGACCACCGATTTCACCAATCATGATGACAGCGTCGGTGTCAGGATCGTCATTGAACGCTTGCATC
>SYDB01000210.1 GCA_005786815.1 Burkholderiales bacterium | reverse complement strand
TGCAGGTCATTCCGCCTTACTTTGACCTCAAGCCCGTTGAGAAAACCAAGAGCCGTCTGAATGCCGTAGTCAAACTCGCCAAGCGCAAGGACGTCACCGCCTTGATCAACGCCTGCGACGCTGGGCGTGAAGGCGAATTGATTTTCCGCTTGATCGAGCAATATGCTGGTGGCAAAAAGGCGCTAGACAAGCCAGTCAAGCGCCTCTGGCTGCAGTCAATGACGCCAGACGCCATCCGCAACGGCTTTGACAGCCTGCGCACACAACAACAAATGCAAGGCTTGGCAGACGCTGCCCGCAGCCGCTCAGAAGCCGACTGGCTGGTGGGTATCAACGGCACCCGTGCCTTAACCGCCTTTAACTCCCGTGAAGGCGGGTTCTTCTTGACGACCGTGGGTCGGGTGCAAACGCCGACCTTGAGCGTAGTGGTCGAACGCGAAGAGCAAATCCGCAAATTTGTAAGCCGCGATTTCTGGGAGGTACACGCCGAGTTCGCAGCAGCTGCTGGCACCTACCCCGCCAAATGGTTTAACCCACAGCATAAAAAAGACACAGAAGACAAAGAGAAAAAAGAAGACCGTGTCTGGAGCTTGCAAGAAGCACAGGCCGTGGCTGACGCCGTGCGCGGCAAAGCCGCCACCGTCACCGAAGAAAGCAAGCCGCGCAGCGAAAGCAGCAAAGGCTTGTTTGACTTGACCACTTTGCAAAAAGAAGCCAACAGCCGATTTGGCTTCTCCGCGAAAACCACGCTCTCGCTGGCGCAAAGCTTGTACGAGCGACACAAAGCGCTGACCTATCCGCGTACCGATTCACAGCATCTGCCAGAAGACTATTTGCAAACTGTCAAAGACACGATGGAGATGCTGGCTAAAAGTCCGATGAAGCATTTGGCGCCCTTCGCCAAAACCGCGATCGATCAGGGTTACATCAAACCTAGCCCCAAAGTGTTTAACAACGCGAAGGTGAGTGACCACTTTGCGATCATTCCAACGCTGCAAGCGCCAAGCGGATTGTCAGACGCCGAGCAGAAGCTCTACGACTTTGTAGTGCGCCGTTTTATGGCGGTGTTCTATCCACCGGCTAAATACATGGACACGACTCGTGTGAGCCAAGTGGGCGACAACCACTTCAAATCCAGCGGCAAGGTGTTGGTTGAACCAGGCTGGCAAGCGATTTACGGTAAAGAAGTAGACGAAGAAGAGGACAAAGAGTCAGGCAAAGTGTTGGTCAAGGTCAATGCGGGCGAAACGCCTAAGGCCGAAACAGCCGAGCCCAAAGGCCTCAAAACCAAACCGCCAGCACGCTACACCGAGGCTACGTTGTTGACCGCCATGCAAACCGCCGGCAAAAACGTGGAGGACGACGACCAGCGCGAAGCCATGCAAGATAAAGGTCTGGGCACGCCAGCTACGCGTGCGGCCATCATCGAAGGCTTGCTTAACGAGAAATACATGATTCGTGAAATTCGCGAGATGGTTCCCACTGCCAAAGCGTTTCAGTTATTTACTTTGTTGCGCGGTTTGGGGGTAGAAGAACTTTCCAAGCCCGAACTCACCGGTGGTTGGGAACACAAACTTTCTTTGATGGAACACGGCGAGTTGAGCCGCGAAGCGTTTATGCGCGAGATTGCCGAAATGACAGAGCACATTGTCAAAAAGGCCAAAGAGTTTGACCGCGACACGATTCCAGGTGACTACACGACCTTGACAATTGCTTGTCCAACATGTGGCGGCGTAGTGAAAGAAAACTACCGCCGGTATGGCTGTATTGGCAAGGATGCTTTGGCGGGCGACGGCGGCAAGTCTTACGCCGCTAGTTCCGGTGCTGTTGCTGGTGCTGAAGGCGACAGTGCAACCGGCTGCGGTTTCTCCATCAGCAAAATTCCTGGCGGCCGCACTTTCGAAGCGGCTGAAGTGGTGCAACTGATTGAAAACAAAAAAATCGGGCCGCTAGAAGGCTTTCGCTCCAAAGCGGGTTGGCCTTTCACCGCAGAGATCGCACTCAAATTCAGCGAAGAAGAGAAAAACTGGAAACTGGAATTTGATTTCGGCGAAGATAAAAACGCCGACTCCGGCGAAATTGTGGAGTTCGCTGACACCACCAGTTTGGGCAATTGCCCCAAGTGTTCTAGTTCGGTCTACGACCATGGCAGCAACTATGTGTGTAGCAAATCGGTTCCCACGCATGCACAACCTACGCCAAGTTGTGACTTCAAGAGCGGAAAAATTATTCTGCAACAAAGCGTGGCGCCCGAGCAAATGTCCAAGCTCTTGGCCGAAGGTAAAACCGATTTGCTCGACAAGTTTGTGTCTATGCGCACGCGCCGTCCTTTCAAAGCGTTTTTGCAATGGGATGCAGAAGCGGGCAAAGTGAGTTTTGCTTTTGAGCCACGCGTCAGCAAATACCCAGCCCGTGCTGGTAAAACGCCGACAACGAATGCGTTGATCAAAGCGGCGGGCAAAAAAGTTCCCGCCAAAACCACCAAGGCCGCTAAAGCCAAAGCCGAAAAAGTAGCCAAGCCAAAAGCGCCGCGCAAAGTCACAGCAGGCTTTTTGCCAAGCAACGAACTAGCAGCGGTAATCGGTCCAGAGGCTGTAGCGCGCACCGAGGTGATTAAGAAAATCTGGGATTACATCAAAGCCAACGGCTTGCAAGACGCCACCAACAAACGCGCGATCAATGCAGATGCCAAACTCAAACCTGTTTTTGGTAAGGACCAAGTCACCATGTTTGAGTTGGCGGGAATTGCAGGTAAGCATTTGCGTCCTGTTGGTGAGTAACCGGCCTTCATGCGCGCGACACCCACTACCTAGATAGCCGTTTACTTGTGATAAAGTCTTCACCTTCTGATGCCTCAACCTTCGCCAAACATGATTGCCGTTGCGCAGACCATGCACTTTGCAAATGCGCTTAGCTTGCAAAGTGGTGCAAGCCTGCGCGACTACCACTTGGCGTATGAAGCCTATGGCACGCTCAACGCAGACAAATCGAATGCGGTATTGATTTGCCACGCACTCAATGCATCGCACCATGTGGCGGGTGTTTACGAGGGGCAAGATAAAAGCGAAGGCTGGTGGGACAACATGATTGGCCCAGGCAAACCGGTCGATACCAAACACTTCTTTGTGATCGGTGTGAACAACCTAGGGTCTTGCTTTGGATCTACTGGGCCTATGCACATCCATCCTGATACAGGCAAGGTGTATGGCGCAGATTTTCCAGTTGTCACCGTGGAAGACTGGGTCAATGCGCAAGCTTTGTTGCTCGATGCTTTGGGTATCCACCAACTCGCCGCGGTGATGGGCGGCAGCTTAGGTGGCATGCAAGCCTTGAGCTGGACACTGCAACATCCGGATCGCGTGCGCCATGCTGTGGTGGTTGCCAGTGCGCCCAACTTGACCGCAGAGAACATCGCATTCAATGAAGTCGCGCGTCGCGCCATCGTGACCGACCCAGATTTCCATGAAGGCCATTTTTATGCGCATGGTGTGATTCCTAAGCGCGGCTTGCGCATCGCACGCATGGTGGGGCACATCACCTATTTGAGCGACGACGTGATGAACGAGAAGTTTGGTCGCGAACTTCGAGAAGCCGTGGTGGGTAGCGAGACGGGCTATCGTTATTCCACGCAAGATGTGGAATTTCAAATAGAGAGCTATTTGCGCTACCAAGGCGACAAATTCAGCGAGTACTTTGACGCCAATACCTATTTGCTGATCACGCGCGCGCTCGATTACTTTGACCCTGCGCGCACTCTTGATGGCGATTTATCGAAAGCGTTTGCCGCAATTCGCGCAAAGTTTTTATTAGTAAGTTTCACAACCGACTGGCGCTTCTCTCCCGCACGAAGCCGTGAAATGGTGCGCGCTTTGCTCGATAACCAACGCGATGTGAGCTATGCCGAAATTGATGCGCCGCACGGACACGATGCCTTCTTGTTAGACGACCCCCGCTATATGCAAGTCGTGCGCTCCTACTTCGAACGCATCGCCCACGAAGCACCTCTGCAAGGAGGAAAGGCATGACGCACAACATCCATCTGCATGTGTTGGCGCAGCTGGTTCCCGTTGGAAGCCGAGTACTCGATTTAGGTTGCGGCGATGGCGCACTACTCCACCATTTGCAAAAACATCGCGGCTGCTCAGGCTATGGCGTTGAGTTGGCCGATACGAATGTGCAAGCCTGCGTGCAACGTGGCGTGAATGT
>SYDB01000209.1 GCA_005786815.1 Burkholderiales bacterium | reverse complement strand
GTGGTCATTTTGCACATCGCAGCCTTGTAAGCGTTGGTTACAGCGCCCCACAAAGGGCCAAGACCTTGACGTTTTTTGGCAGAGATGAAATGCATGGTGGCGAATTTCAAAAACGCCAAACGCGTTTCAATAGAGCGCATCAACAATTCGCGTTCATAACTGCCTACAGCATCCCATTTATTCACCGCCAACACCACTGCTCTGCCACTTTCCAAGATGTAGCCAGCGATATGGGCATCTTGGTCGGTAACGCCTTGGGTGGCGTCGAGCAACAGTAAAGCGACGTTGGAAGACTCAATCGCCTGCAAAGTTTTAACGACGGAGAATTTTTCAATCGCTTCGAACACTTTCCCTTTACGACGCAAACCTGCTGTGTCGATCAATTCAAACTTTTGGCCGTTACGCTCAAACGGTACGCTGATCGCGTCACGTGTCGTCCCAGGCAAATCGAAAGCCACCAGGCGCTCCTCACCCAACCAAGCATTGATCAAAGTGGACTTGCCCACGTTAGGTCGGCCCGCGACAGCGAGCTTGATGATGCCATTGGGAACCGCGTCGGATTCGTCATCGGGCTCTTGCAAGTGAAGCGGCTCGAGGGCCATTTCGACCATGCTGCGAATACCCTGACCGTGAGAAGCAGAGACTGGCAGTACTTCTCCAAGCCCCAGTTCATAAAACTCTACTAACTGAGCGCCCTCTTGCATGCCCTCAGCTTTGTTGGCGACCAGAAGGGTAATTTTTCCAAGGCGGCGTAAATAGTTAGCAATGTCATGGTCTTGCGCAGATATGCCAGCACGCGCGTCCACCACAAACACCACCACATCGGCTTCAGCCACCGCTTGCTGGGTTTGGCGCGCCATTTCTTTGTAAATACCGTCTTGTGCATCAGGCTCAAATCCACCGGTATCGATGACGATGAATTCGAGCTTGCCAAATTTGGCATTGCCGTAATGGCGGTCACGCGTCAAACCCGCATAGTCAGCCACGATGGCTTCGCGGGTCTTGGTTAAGCGATTAAAGAGAGTGGATTTACCAACATTAGGACGGCCCACTAAGGCCAAAACGGGTTTCAATGATCTGTCCTAAAGAAGTGCATCAAGGCAGATTCAGACCCGTGATGCGGCCATCGCGGCTAACCAATACATAGGTGTCCGTCGCCACAACTGGCGCAGCAGCGAGTTCTTCGCCGTCCATTTTCAAACGGTTGAGTAAAGTGCCATCCGAGAGTGACAACACATAGACAAAACCACCGCTGTCGGCAATCAATACGCCTTTTGGCGTGACCAATGGCGCGCTCAGCACACGGTATTTGAGTCTCTCGGTCTCCCAAACGCGTTCGCCGTCTTCGCGACGCCAAGCTTGCACCACACCATTGGCTAATGGTGCGACAACCAAGTTGGCGTTGCCGCTTAAACCTCTGTCGCCAACGGAAGGACGGGTCCAATTACCTTGTCCTTTTTGCGCATCCACGCAACCAATTTGCGCTTGGAATGCGCGTGCGCATACAACATCACCCATACGGTCAGAGGGGCCCACAAGATCGACCAAGCGTTCCATGTCATTGGTGCCGCGAGGTGTGGCAATGGCAGACTCCCAGACGATCACGCCGTTAGAAGGATCCAAACCCGCCAACCGGCCAGAGAGTCCCGCCAACAAGGTATTTTTAAAAGTAGCCAGAACACCCGCTTGCTTCAGAACCAAGGGCTCGCCAAGGCGCTGTTGGGTCCATAGCTTTTGTCCGGTGGCGCCGTCAAAAGCCAAGACCGAACGGTCAGCCGTCAACACGAATACGCGTTGACCTGCCACTAAAGGTGGAGTGAAAGATTGTGCGGGTAATGTTTGGCGCCATTGCACTTTGGCGTCTTGCATCACCACCAATTGGTTGTCGCGGGTGACCAAGGCCACTTGTTGGCCGTCGCTACCTACGCCAGCACTGACGGTGGTTTTAGGCAGCGTGAAACGCCAAATGTCTTTGCCTGTTTTAGCATTGAGCATAGCCACAGTGCCGTCGCTGTTTGCAAGCGCAATGCGGTCATCACGCGCGGCAACCGACAAGGGGAAATTGACCTTGCCAATTTGTGCAGTCCAGGCAGTGCGGGCTTGCTGCAAAACGGCTACGGGCGGAATATCCACGGGCTTAGGACGCGAGGCCGAGCATGCAGCCAACATCGCCAAAAAGCCCCAGCAAACAAGCCGTCCTGCGCGTATAGTCAATTCAGCTTTCACTTAGAAGTTTCCTGCGATGGCTTGGTGACAGACGCATTGGCGCTCGCTTCAGGATCAGCACCCAGCGCAGCAAGTTTGAACGCAATCAAGCGACGGTATTGGGCATTAGGTTCCATAGCTTTCCAAGCCGCTTGGTAATGCTTGACAGCTTCACCAGGTTGGTTGGCGAGCATATCGAGATCGCCTAAGCGGTCTTCCACCAAGGGGACAAAAGATTCAGGAACTTTGGCGCTGAGCAGTTTGCGGGCTGCATCGTATTCTTTGTCTTGAACCATCAAACTCGACAAGCGCAAACGCGCCAGTGCTTGATAGCCTTCGTCGGAAGCTTGGTCAATCACCCATTGCAACTGCTCTTTCGCCTCTTTTGGGCGGGATTTTTCTTGAAAAATACGCGAGGCCAAAAAAGCCGCTTGGTGGGCATAAGTGGTCGAACCAAATTTACTCTTGATGTCACCCACTGAGCGCTCAAACAGCGCCAAGTCACCAGAAATGGCAGCGCGTTCTACGGTGTCAAACAACGCAGCAGACTGGGTCGATTGTTTCGATGCCCAAGCTTGCCAACCCATCCAACCTGCGTAACTGCTGAGGATACCGATCACCAACCATGTGATCAGATTGCCCCAACGCTTCCAAAAGTGTTTGAGTTCGTCGAGTTGTTCTTGTTCTTCAAGGTCGAGATGCGATGCCATGGATTTCTATCGTTATAAATTCAGTCAGATTGTAGGCGTGCGCCTTGTGCGAGACGCTGGCAGACAAAAGAAGCCAAGGTACTCAGAGGTGTTGTTTCTTGATGGCCTTGGCCATCACGCAAGGACTTCCAAGTTACCTCTTGTCTGGCGAGTTCGTCAGCGCCAAATATCAGGGCGAATTTCGCCCCGCTGGCATCGGCTTTTTTGAACTGCGACTTCATGCTGCCCAAGCCCTCGCCTGCACCCGCATGCATTTGCACCGACACACCCTGGCTGCGCAGAGCGTGCAAGGCTTCGAACACCACGGGCATGGCAGACGCATCGGGCACGATGGCATAGACATCGGCGTGTTTTGCTATGGGCAACAAGTCTTGCTCTTTCAGCAACTCCAACACACGCTCGACACCCAAAGCCCAACCCACTGCGGGGGCTGGCTTACCGCCGATTTGTTCAATCAAATAGTCGTAGCGACCGCCGCCACAAATCGTGCCTTGGGAACCCAAGCTTTGTGTCACAAATTCGAACACAGTGAGGTTGTAATAGTCCATGCCACGCACCAAGCGTGGGTTGATGGTGTAAGACACGCCGCTTGCGTCTAACAAAGCGCGCAAGGTGTTGAAGTGGGCGAGCGACGCTTCGCCCAAAAAGTCCATCAACTTGGGCGCGCCTTCAGCCACTGCTTTCATGGCTGGGTTTTTGGTGTCCAAAATGCGCAAGGGATTGGTGTGCAACCGGCGTTTGGCTTCTTCGTCGAGCACATCGATGTGCCGCTCTAAATAAGTAATCAAGGCTTGGCGATGCGCCAAACGCTCTGGTGGTTGGCCTAGGCTATTGAGTTCCAAACGCACATCGCGAAGGCCAAGCTCTTGCCAAAGAGATTGGGCTAGCACGATCAATTCGGTATCTACCTCTGGTCCAGCAAAGCCTAAAGCTTCAGCCCCAACTTGGTGGAACTGGCGATAACGACCCCGCTGAGGACGCTCATGGCGAAACATCGGACCCATGTAATAGAGGCGCTTAGGGCCTTCATACAACATATTGTGTTCAACCACGGCGCGTACCACGCCAGCCGTAGCTTCTGGTCGCAAGGTGAGGTGCTCGCCATTCAAGCGGTCTTCGAAGGAGTACATCTCCTTTTCGACGATGTCGGTCACTTCGCCTAAGCCGCGCACAAACAAAGCCGTGGGTTCGACGATAGGCGTACGCAAATTGCGGTAAGCGAACCGCCGCATAAGGTCGCGTACTTTGTCTTCTAGCCACTCCCATTGGGCTGACACGGGGGGCAGCAAATCGTTCATGCCTTTGACAGCATGCAAAGCAACCAATGGCTTGGCGGTTTTAGCCGGCGCCTGAGGGGCTTGCGATTTCGAATTGTTGTCTGCGTCCATCCCTTATACCAATCAGCCGAAGCGCTTTTCAATGTAGTTTTCAACAATTTGGTGGAACTCTTGGGCGATGTGTTCGCCACGCAAAGTCATGGCTTTTTCTCCGTCGATGAATACGGGCGCAGCTGGCGCCTCGCCGCTACCAGGGAGGCTGATACCGATGTCCGCATGCTTGCTCTCGCCAGGCCCGTTGACGATACAACCCATCACCGCCACCTTGAGGCCTTCCACGCCAGGGTATTTCGATTTCCAAACAGGCATTTGCCCACGCAAATAGTCGTCAATCGACTTGGCCATTTCTTGGAAGGTGGTGCTTGTCGTGCGACCACACCCTGGACAAGCGGTAACGCTAGGCACAAAACTACGCATGCCCAAGGCTTGCAAAATTTCAGCGGCGATGACCACCTCTTGGGTACGCGACTCACCGGGCTCGGGCGTGAGCGAGACGCGGATGGTGTCGCCAAGACCCTCTTGCAAAAGTATGGACAAAGCGGTAGCCGAGGCCACGGTGCCACGCACACCCATACCCGCCTCGGTCAAACCTAAATGCAATGCGTAGTTGCAACGTTTGGCCAACTCGCGGTAGACCGCGATCAAATCTTGCACGCTGCTCACCTTGCAACTCAACAAGATTTGTTGTGGTGCTAAACCCATTTTTTCAGCTAACGTGGCCGAGTCAATAGCCGAGGTGATCAAGGCTTCGTACATCACTTGCTTGGCTTCAAAGGGCTGTGGCCTTTTGGCGTTGGCGTCCATCAAGCTCGCGAGCAACTCTTGGTCCATGCTGCCCCAATTCACGCCAATACGCACGGCTTTGTCATAACGGATAGCGGCCTCGATCATCTGGCCAAACTGCTTGTCGTGTTTGTCACCCTTGCCCACATTGCCGGGATTGATGCGGTATTTCGACAAGGCCTTGGCGCACTCTGGATAGTCGGTCAACAATCGGTGGCCGTTGTAATGGAAGTCACCGATCAAAGGAACATGGACGTCCATGCGGTCCAATTGCTCGCGGATGTGTGGCACCGCTTGCGCAGCCTCGGGCGTATTGACGGTAATGCGAACCAATTCCGACCCGGCCATGGCCAGTTCTTTGATTTGAATGGCCGTGCCAATCACATCTTCGGTATCGGTATTTGTCATGGATTGGATGCGCACAGGTGCATCACCACCGACGGTGACTACATGCTCTCCCCAAGACACACGGGCTTGCAAGGTGTTGCGCACACTGGGCACAGCAAAAGCAATCGGTTTAACGTCCATCAAACACCTCCGATGTATCTGTCATTTGGATTTCAACGCCCATAGGTCACCCCTGCTGGGACCGTCAGTGGAAGATTGGTCACTATGTCGCTCGCGGGCATTTGGGATGTACCCGCCTGCGGTGCCACAGCTGACGCTGGAATTGCAGCCGATTGAACAGGCGTGACCACCATCGTGACAACTCGGCCTTCGCTGGGGTCTGCAGGCAACACCACGGGTACAACCACCCCAGTAGCCTCAGGGTTGTCTTTGAAAACGATCCAATGCTGCACCTCGGGCCAAACCGCTAAACACAAGGCCAAGATGAACAGGCCTAAAGCCGCCCAACGCATAGGCGTGAAAAACACGTTCAGATTGTCAAAAGTAGATTGCGGCAAAAGCGACGGGCGACTGAGGGGAGAGTTCAGGCCTTTTTCATTATGGGCACCCAACTTGGAATGGTCATGCTGGGGCAGCAAAGCCAAGATAGGCGCCGCATCCGTTTGGAGCTGTCGGCATACTGCTAATGAAAGAGAGCGCACAAACATAGCGTCGTGCAGCTGGTCCCAATGGTTGTTTTCCAACGCTTCTAGCTTGGTGACAGAGACGCGCAATACATTGGCCAAATCAATCAAAGAGACTTTTTGGTCGAGCCGATAGTTACGCAGCAAGTCGCCTGCGGTG
>SYDB01000208.1 GCA_005786815.1 Burkholderiales bacterium | reverse complement strand
TAACGGCGTGATGTGTGTCGAAGCCGGGGGTCCACCCGCGGGTACTGGCTGCGGTGGCTACGTGGTGGGGCAGACAGTGAAGTTACTCAAAGAGCACCACTTGCTAGAAGACACGGATGTGGTGATTTTTGATGTCTTGGGAGATGTGGTCTGTGGCGGCTTTGCCGCACCACTGCAGCATGCCGATCGCGCCATGATTGTCACCGCCAATGACTTTGATTCCATCTTTGCGATGAATCGTATTGTGCAAGCGATTGGTGCTAAGGCCAAAAACTATAACGTGCGCTTAGGCGGCGTTATCGCCAACCGAAGTGCAGCTACAGATCAGATCGACAAATACAACGACCGTATTGGTATCAAGCTCGCAGCGCATTTTCCCGATTTAGATGTGATTCGCCGTAGCCGTTTAAAAAAATCCACCCTCTTCGAAATGGAGTACTCACCCGAACTAGAAGCGGTGCAAAAAGAATATATGCGACTTGCCGCTAACTTGTGGCTTGGTGGTGAGACCTATTCAGCGGTCCCCATGAAAGACCGCGATATTTTTGATCTCTTGGGTTTTGATTGAGACTTTTACAGATGACTGACATCACCTACGAACAACGTCGCGGACAAATCGAAAACTATTTCGATCGCACGGCTGTGGCCGCTTGGGCCAAGCTGACATCCGATGCGCCAGTAGGTCGCATTCGCGCTTCGGTGCGTGCAGGACGCGATCAAATGCGATCGACATTGGTCAGCTGGTTGGGTGCTGACCTGCGGGGCAAACGTATTTTGGATGCAGGCTGTGGCACGGGCGCCTTGGCGGTTGAGGCAGCAAGATTAGGTGCCCAAGTAGTGGCCATCGATTTATCGCCTACCTTGGTGAACTTAGCCCGTGAACGGATTCCTTCAGATGTTGCCCACCTTGTGGAGTTCCATAGCGGTGACATGCTAGACAAAGGATTAGGACACTTCGACCATGTTGTGGCCATGGACTCGATCATTCATTACCAAACTGAAGATGCCGTGGAAGCCTTGGCCCAACTGGCGGAACGGACCAGTTCATCCATCGTTTTTACTTTTGCGCCGCGCACGCCTATGTTGGCATTGATGATTTCGGTAGGACGCTTGCTGCCTAGAAGCGATAGAGCACCATGGCTGGAACCAATGGCGGAAAAAAGCATAGCGCAGCTCATGAAGACGCATACATCACTGACCCATTGGCAATGCGCGCGTAGCCATAAAGTGTCGAGCGGCTTTTATAAATCCAAAGCAATGGAGTGGGTACGCGCATGAGAGCCAAAACGTTCAGCAAGTTTGCCAAGCAAGTTCCGGTGAGTTGGTTACCGTTTGCGGACGTTGCCAGCCCTGGCCTGCCGATGGCGCGCTTGTTGCGCTTATCTCTGTTCAAGTTCACCATGGGCATCACCACCGCCTTGATGATAGGCACGCTGAACCGGGTGATGATTGTTGAATTGTTGGTGCCTGCTTGGTTGGTCTCGATGATGGTGGCGCTGCCTTTGTTGGTGGCTCCTTTTAGGGCTGTGACTGGCTACCAATCTGATGTCCATGTCTCCGCTTTTGGATGGCGTCGCGTGCCTTACATGTGGGGCGGTACTTTGATTCAATTTTTAGGGCTTGCTGTCATGCCATTTGCGCTATTGGTGCTGTCAGGCGGTGGACAAGTTCCTGTCCCGGACTGGGTGGGCCAAGGTGCAGCTGCGATTGCTTTCTTGATGGTGGGCGCGGGTGTGCAAACTTCGCAAACTGCGGGACTGGCTTTAGCCACCGATCAGGCCAGTGAAGAAACTCGGCCGCGTGTTGTAGCCCTGATGTACACCATGCTTTTGGTAGGCGCTGTATTTGGCAGTTTGGTGTTCAGCTCTCTTCTGGCTAATTTCACGCCTGAAATTTTGGTCCAAGTTGTGCAAGGCACTGCTTTGGTGGTGTTGTTACTCAACGGAATCGCCCTTTGGAAACAAGAGCCTCGCAATCCGGAGCGTGTCAAGGCATTGAAATCAGAAGTTCGGCGTCCTTTTAAGGAGGTCTGGTTTGAGTTCATTGCATTGCCAAACGCTAAACGCTTTTTATGGGCAACAGCTTTGGGCACCATGGCATTCAATATGCAAGACATTATTCTCGAGCCCTATGGCGGTGAGATTTTGAATTTGACTGTGGGTGCTACCAGTGCACTCACAGCAATGTTGTCATTAGGTGGGCTGTTGGGTTTTTATGTCGCTGGGCGTCAATTGGCTAAAGGAATCGACCCTATGCGCTTAGCAGCCTATGGTGCTTTGGCAGGCTTGCCGGCTTTTTCTGCAGTGATTTTTTCGGCACCGCTGGAAGCTGGTTGGTTATTCAAATTAGGCGCATTGGGCATCGGATTTGGTGGTGGCTTGTTTGCCGTGGGAACTTTGTTTACCGCCATGCGCTTAGAGGCAGCCTTCGTTGGCTTGGCCTTAGGCGCTTGGGGGGCCGTACAGGCTGGAACGGCTGGCCTAGCCATGTTCTTTGGTGGCGCTTTGCGTGATGTTGTGAATACCCTCACCTCTCAAGGTCTATTGGGCACTGGTTTGACTGACCCCTCAGTGGCTTATAGCGTCGTGTATCACGTCGAAATGCTTTTGTTATTTCTCACCATGGTTGCTGTTGGACCCTTAGTCAAACGCAGAACCTTTCATTTACCCGTTACCCCCCAAACCCTCGGTCTGACCGAGTCTCGCATTTAGTTGTAAAAAGGAGAAGTCGCTATGCAAACAGTAGGCAACATCACTGGATATATAGATCTAGCGCAAATACTACTCTATGTATTCTGGATATTTTTCGCAGGCCTCATTTGGTATCTTGTGTTGGAGGGCCACCGCGAAGGCTATCCCATGGAGTCTGACAGCAGCGGACGTGCTGTTATCAAAGGGTTTCCAATTCCAGAACCTAAAACTTTTCTGCTCGAAGGCGGTAGGAGCGTGACAGTTCCGGACTTGACCCGTAAAGAGCCAGCCTACAACGCTGTGGCTTCCCACCCAAGTTCAGGTTCACCCATTGTGCCAACAGGTGATGCGATGACTGCCGCTGTGGGTGCAGGCGCATATTCCAACCGCGAGGATGTGCCTGAGCGAACAACGCATGGCGTGCCACTGATTCAGCCGCTGCGAATTGCCAGCGACTTCTCCGTCGCGCCCCAAGATGTAGACCCTCGTGGCTTGCCAGTGATGGCTGGCGACGGTAAACAGGGTGGTACGGTCAAAGACATTTGGATTGATTCGGCCGAAATGATGTTCCGTTATTTGGAAGTTGAAATTACGGGTGGGAAAACAGTTTTGTTGCCGATCACGTTTTCACTGATTCGCAGAAACCAAGTTGAAGTGCATGCTATTTATGCGCGCCATTTCGCTTCGGTTCCTGCGCTCAAAAATCCAGACCAGGTCACGAAATTGGAAGAAGAAAAAATCACAGCGTATTACGGTGGCGGAACTTTGTACGCCGATGTAAAACGCAGTGAGCCCCTGATTTGATCAACCATTTCGTAACCATCGCCTATTAGATTTATTTAAAGACAGGGGTCAGTGTGGCTCAGTTCAAATTTAAACCATCAAAGACCTCAGGTATTCCAGTTTGGGAAACTGAGGCCAAAGACTTCAGGTCCATATATTCCCTTGGCTCGAGCCCCCGTTTGGTAGGTGGAACGACATTTTCCGATCTAGTAGCGCTTGATCAAAGCCAAGTGGCGCTGCTCACTCTGGCTGCCATAAAGAGCATGGAAGAGACTCGCAAAATCTTGATGAAATGGCGTAGCCAAGGGCATAGTCTGAAAGACACTTACCTTTTTGGTATCACGGGGTCGGCAAGACTGATCGGTGAACTTTGGTCAAAAGATGCATTGGACTTCGTCAATGTCACCATAGCCCTTTCTCGCT
>SYDB01000207.1 GCA_005786815.1 Burkholderiales bacterium | reverse complement strand
GGCTGCGTGTGCTGCACCATCCGTGAAGACTTGCGCACCACCTTGCAACTCTTGGCCGCCAAAAAGCGTAAAGGCCTGCTTGACTTTGAGCGCGTGGTGATCGAGACCACGGGCTTGGCTGACCCCGGCCCTGTAGCGCAAACCTTCTTCATGGACGACGAGATTGCAGAGAGCTTTTTGCTCGACTCTATATTGACCTTGGTAGACGCCAAGCACGCCGCCCAACAACTCAATGACCGCCAAGAAGCGCGTCGCCAAGTGGGTTTTGCAGACCAAATTTTTATCAGCAAGTCTGACTTGGTGTCGGCAGAAGAATTGGATGCGCTGCAACACCGTCTCAAACACATGAACCCCCGTGCGCCACAAAAAGTGGTGCATTTTGGCGAAGTGTCTTTGGCGGAAGTGTTTGATTTGCGCGGCTTTAACCTCAATGCCAAACTAGACATTGACCCAGACTTTTTGGCAGACGATGGCCACCATCACCACGATGGCGAGCATTGCGACCATCCTTCGCACAAACATGGACATGATGCGCATGGGCACGACCATGGGCATGACGACCATTCCCACGGAGATCATGCACATCACGGCGATCACGCCCACGGCGGAGACCACGGTCACGGACATCACCATCACCATGACGATGACGTCAAAAGCTTTGTTTTCAAATCCAAGCGCGCTTTTGATCCTGCCAAGTTGGAAGACTTCTTGGGCACCATCGTCAATATCTATGGCCCCAAAATGCTGCGTTACAAGGGCGTTTTGAATATGCGCGGGACCGAGCGCAAAGTTATTTTCCAAGGGGTACACCAACTCATGGGGAGTGATTTAGGACCCGAATGGGCTAAGGGCGAAGAAAGAATGAGCAAGATGGTGTTCATTGGTATCGATTTGCCCAAAGACATCTTGATGGAAGGCTTGGAGCAGTCTCTGGTTTAGCGTTTTGAATGTGGCTACAATCCCGCGCGCCAGACCTCCTTTAGTGCATATTCGTACATGGAAGGAATGGCGAGGAGACAAAACGTGAACGCACAAGCCCGCCATAAAAAACCAACAAAATCTGCGCCAGCCAAAAAGGCTGTCAAACCTGCTGCAAAGCCAAAAACGCCAGCTAAAAAGCTTGTGAAAAAACCAACCCCTGCTAAGAAACCTGTGACTAAAAAAATAGCTGCCAAAGCGGCACCCAAGAAGGCAACTGCCAAGAAAGTGACTCCTAAAAAAGTAGTCGCCGAAAAACCTGTTGCTCAAAAAGCCGCACCCAAAAAACCATTAGCCAAAAAGCTAGTGGCCAACAAGGCGCCAGCTAAAAAAGTAGTGGCCAAAAAAGCACCAGCCAAAAAAGTTGTTGCTAAAAAAGTCCCGGCCAAGAAGGTGCCTGCCCCCAAAGCAAAAGCACCGGCTAAAAAAGTAGAAGCGCCTAAAAAATCGGCTGTGACCAAGGCCGCAGCTAAACCGGTTGTTCCAGCGCCTGTGGTGCACGTCACGCCCATCATCCCTGGCTACACACCGGTAGTGCACAAGAAAAACTCCAGAGCTGCCAAGATGGCTGCCCTCGTTCCTCCTCCACCCACGCAAGTTCTGGCTTCCACGGCAGCAAAAAATAGCTTTATGCCGATTTCGAACCAGGCTGCAACGACCATCATTCCTGTGATACCCAAAAAAGACGCCAAACTCGCCAACAATTGGAAGACGAAAAAGGCGGACCAACTCACCGACGCTGAGGTGATCGCCATGCCTGACAGCGAGTACATGAATGACGTACAAATGGCCTTCTTTCGCATCAAGTTGGTCCATTTGAAAGATGAAGTGTTGACCAACGCCAGCGAAACTACCGAGCATCTCCGCGAAGACACGGTCGTTGTCCCCGACCCCGCAGACCGCGCCACCATTGAAGAAGAGCATGCTTTGGAGTTGCGTACCCGTGACCGTGAGCGCAAATTGCTGAAAAAAATTGAACAATCCATCCACCGCATCGACGGTGGCGATTATGGCTATTGCGACGAAACAGGCGAACCTATTGGCGTAGCCCGTTTGCTCGCCCGTCCCACCGCTACTTTGTCTCTAGAAGCGCAAGAGCGCCGTGAGTTGAAGCAAAAAATGTTCGGGGATTGAGCCGTTGTTGCACGACAATGCGAAAAACAGGCCTTTGGCCTGTTTTTTTTCGCCCACTACTATCTTGATAAGACACTTTTAATAGACTCTCTAAGTGCTTGCTTTATAACGATTTTTACTCCTAGACTTGTTTATGAAATCGCTCCTAAGTTGTTGATTTCATTGAAAAAAATCGAAAAACCCTTGGTGAAGCAGTGAAATCCTGATACAGTGCAAATAAGTGCAATTAAGTGGTGAAAAGTGTTAAATCACTTTCACTGCCGCTTGCGTATTGTCTGTTTGCCAAGGAAAGCTGCTGTGTTTCAAGGTGCGTCATCGTTAAGTCTCGATGCCAAGGGCCGTTTGTCGGTACCTACGCGTCATCGCGACGTCTTGAGCGCCACAGCGAGTGGGCAACTCACGATCACGCGCCATCCCCACGGTTGTTTGATGCTGTTCCCACGCACCGAGTGGGAGAAATTCCGTGAACGTATTGCCGCTTTGCCTATGAGCGCGCAATGGTGGAAGCGGGTTTTGCTCGGGAACGCGATGGATGTGGAAATGGACGGCACGGGCCGTGTATTGATCTCCCCAGAACTGCGCGCCGCAGCAGGCATTTCAAAAGACACCATGTTGCTGGGCATGGGCAACCACTTTGAGTTGTGGGACAAAACGACTTACGACACGCTAGAAGCGCAAGCCATGCAAGGCGAGATGCCTGACGTCTTCAAGGAATTTTCTTTCTAAAGGATGACGGTGGACACGCCATGGCAGCACACCACCGTCCTACTCAGCGAAGCCGTCGATGCACTCGACCTTCAGCCGGACGGTACTTACGTAGATGCGACCTTTGGACGCGGTGGACACACGCGTCTGATGCTCTCCCAACTCTCCGACAAGGGACGGGTGATTGCCTTCGACAAAGACCCCGAAGCGATCGCAGTGGCCCAGCAAATTCAAGACTCCCGTTTATCGATTCGGCACGAAGGGTTCGCGCACTTAGGCGATTTGCCGCCGGCATCGGTCGATGGCGTGTTGATGGACTTAGGTATCAGCTCGCCACAAGTCGACAACCCGGCGCGCGGATTTTCATTTCGACACGACGGCCCTTTGGATATGCGCATGGACACCACGCGTGGACAGAGCGTGCGGGAGTGGTTGGCAGAAGCAGACATTCAACACATAGCGGAGGTGATACGTGAATATGGCGAGGAACGGTTTGCTTTACAGATTGCAAAGGCGATTGATGCTCGCCGACAAGAACGGGGCGTCCCTACAAGCACCGCTGAACTGGCCCAGCTCGTGGCTGACACGGTCAAAACCCGCGAGCCGGGCAAGGACCCTGCAACGCGCACATTTCAGGCTTTTCGGATTTTCATCAACGCCGAGCTTGAGGAGTTGCAACAAGCGCTAGACGCTACGTTGCATGTATTGCGCCCGCATGGAAGATTGGCTGTGATCAGTTTTCATTCTCTAGAAGACCGCATCGTGAAGCAGTTCATTGCGCAACACGCGCGTGAGGTGTATGACCGCCGTGCGCCTTTTGCGCCGCCGCAAGTCATGGATTTCAAAGCTGTCCAACGCATCAAGCCCAGCGCTGAAGAAATTGCAAGCAATCCACGTGCGCGAAGCGCCATCTTGCGTGTCGCAGAACGCCTTCCTACAACGCAGCACGAGGCTGTGGCATGAGCCGCTTGAGCATTATTTTGTTGATTGCAGTTTTACTCAGCGCACTCTATTTGGTGAGAACCCAATACCAATCGCGCGCACTCACTACCGAACTCGACCAGGCGATGAGTGAAGCGCGTCGATTAGAAATTGAGAACGACCGTTTAGACGTAGAGCGTCGCGCGCAAGCAACGCCAAAGCGTGTTGAAAAATTGGCGCGTGAACAGTTGAACATGCGAACCATCACGCCAGCGATCACACATTACGCAAAACTGCCATCGCAAGGTGCCAGCACTACAGAGGCGGTGCGTCCATGAGTAGTCGCAGCGTTCAATACACATCGAGCCCCTTATTAGCAAGCAAGACGCCTATTTGGCGCAGCCAATTTATCGTGGCATGTATTGCATTGGGGTTTTTAGGTTTAGTTGCACGCGCAGCATATGTGCAATTGATTGACAACGCATTCTTTAAGCGGCAAGGAGCGGTTCGTCATGTACGCACCTTGGATTTACCCGCTAACCGAGGCCGTATCCTGGACCGCAATGGCCACATATTGGCCTCGAGCGTCCCTGTGCCAAGCATTTGGGCCAACCCAGAAAATATTGACCGCGATCCAGAAAAATTCAAATCGCTTGCTAAGTTATTGGGAATGACGCAAGCTGAATTGGAAAAAAAATTGAGCGATGAAGATAAAAACTTCGTGTGGCTGAAACGACAAGTCGATGAATCTACCGCCAAAAGCATAGAAATTCTGAAGATCAAAGGTATCTATGCGCGCAAAGAATACAAGCGTATTTATCCAGAGGGCGAGGCCGTTGCCCATGTGGTGGGCTTTACGAATGTTGAAAACATTGGGCAAGAAGGCATTGAGCGCGAGTTCAACAAAGACTTAGGTGGCAAGCCAGGTACACGGCGTGTGATCAAAGATAAATTTGGCAAAGTCGTAGAAGATATTGGCGAAATTATCTTGCCCGAAGACGGCAAAGATTTGCAACTGAGCATTGACAGCAAGGCCCAGTACTTTGCTTACGAAAAAATCAAAGAAGCTGTGCTCACCAACCGAGCCAAAGCCGGCAGCGTGGTGGTCTTGCATGCAATTACGGGCGAAGTGATCGCCATGACGAATTACCCAAGTTATGTGCCAGATCGCAGGGGCAATTTGGTAGGTGAGCAATTAAGAAATCGTGCGCTCACAGACACCTTCGAGCCTGGATCTGTGATGAAACCTTTCACGATTGGCTTGGCATTGGACTCTGGCCGTGTGACACCAGCATCTGTCATCCAAACCGCTCCCGGCTCAATGAATTTGACAGGCACCACGATCAGGGACGCACATCCCCATGGAGCGCTCACAGTGGAGCAAGTGATTCAAGTCTCTAGCAATGTAGGCACCACCAAGATCGCGATGCAAATGCAACCGCAAGAAATGTGGGAAACATTTTCACAAGCAGGTTTTGGGCAAAAACCGCCCATCGCATTTCCTGGCGTAGTGTCTGGACGACTGCGACCCTACAAAACTTGGCGTCCTATCGAACAAGCCTCCATGTCTTATGGATATGGCTTATCGGCGTCTCTTTTTCAAATGGCACGCTCTTATACCGTGTTCTCGCATGACGGCCAAATCATTCCCGTCACCTTTTTGAAGAACGACACCCCAGTCGTGGGCGAACAAGTGTTTTCTGCAAACACCGCCACCCAGGTTCGCAAGATGCTGCAAATGGCAGCAGGGCCTGGTGGCACAGGTATGAAAGCACAAACCATGGGTTACTCCGTGGGTGGCAAATCTGGCACGGCATATAAACAAGTTGGCAAGACGTATGGCAACGAAAAAAACCGTAAATACCGCGGCTGGTTTGTTGGCATGGCACCTATCGATAAACCCTTGATCATCGTCGCGGTGATGCTCGATGAACCTAGCAACGGCCGTTACTACGGTGGTGATGTGGCGGCACCTGTGTTTAGTGAGGTGGTGCAACAAACCTTGCGGATGATGCGTGTGCAACCCGACATTGCTGTCAAGCCATTGGTAGTGACGCAACTACTAGAAAAAGAGTCTTTCTGATGCAAAGACTTCACACGCCGGACCAAGCCGCCCAATGGTTGCGCGAACGCGTCACGGGCGCTCTGCGAACGGACAACAGAAAAGTGCAAGTGAACGATGGTTTTATCGCTTGGCCTGGTGCGGCACACGATGCGCGTCAATTTGTACCTATTGCCTTAAAGCAGGGCGCAAACGCCTGTCTCGTAGAAGCAGTGGGTACAGAGGTATTTGACTGGGATGACGTGCCACACATCACCGACCGTGTAGCCAGTTACAACGGACTTAAATCCGCATGCGGACCAATTGCGGCCAGTTTCTACCAGCATCCAAGTGCCGAGGTGGACGTGATTGCCATCACAGGTACCAATGGCAAAACAAGCTGTGCTTGGTGGCTAGCACATGCGCTACAAAAACTTGGCCAACCCTCTTCCCTGATTGGAACGCTGGGACTTGGTCGACCAGATAGTTTGATAACTACAGGTATGACGACACCCGACCCTGTGTTGCTGCAATCGCATTTGTACGACATGGTGCATGAAGGCGTCACCAACTGCGTGATGGAAGCATCATCGATTGGAATTGCTGAGCACCGACTAGATGGCACGCATGTGCGCTTGGCTATGTTTACCAACTTCTCGCAAGACCATTTGGACTACCACGGCGATATGGACCAGTATTGGAAAGCCAAAGAATCTCTGTTTGATTGGCCGGGTTTGCAAGCGGTAGTGATCAATATCGATGACCCTAAAGGCGAGTTGCTGGCCAATAAATTGCAAAAAGCCGGGCAAGTCAAAGTATGGACGTACGCAACGCAAGAGCAAGTGCTTAAAAAGGCGTCGCAACACATACAAGCTATGCACGTGAAATACGCCAATCGCGGTATGCAGTTTGAAATAAAACAGGGCGATAGCTTTGCATCGCTTGAGACCACGATGGTGGGCAACTACAACGTGAGTAATTTAGCGGGAGTGATTGCCTGTTTGTGTGCCCTAGGACATCGTTTAGACGATGTAGCGCAAGCTTGTAGGAATCTACCTTCTGTTCCCGGACGTATGGAGTTACTTGGCGTGGCGGGGGACCCCTTGGTGGTAGTTGATTTCGCACACACGCCAGACGCGATTGAAAAAACACTGCGTGCATTGCAGCCCTTGGCGGCATTACGCGGTGGAGACATGATTTGCGTATTGGGTTGTGGCGGCGATCGCGATAAAAGTAAACGTCCGTTGATGGCTGCCGCTGCTGAAATGTATGCACAACAGATTGTCTTGACCAGTGACAACCCGCGCAGTGAAGACCCCACGGCTATATTGCAAGATATGTATGCGGGCTTAAAAGAACCGCAGTCCGTACGCACAGTTATTGATAGAGCGCAAGCCATAGCAGAGGCAGTCCAACATGCGCGTCCAAACGATCTGGTCTTGATTGCAGGCAAAGGGCATGAAACTTACCAAGAAATACTGGGAGTGAAGTATCCATTCAGCGACCAATCGCACGCACAACAAGCGATTCTCCACAGGAGCATGCATGTCTGATATGCACCTGCGCTTGAGCGATGCTGCTAAGTGGATAGAGGGTGCGCGCATCCAAGGTGATGCATCGGTGTTTATTGAGCGCGTGCATACCGACAGCAGAACTGTGCAGGTGGGTGATTTATTTGTCGCTCTTCAAGGTGAGCGCTTCGATGCGCATCAATTCTTACAACAAGTTAGTCATAGTGGCGTGAGCGCTGCCATGGTGGCTTCTGAAAAAGCAGATCCACATTTGCCATGCATAGAGGTCCCAGATACGCGCGTCGGATTAGGCCAATTAGCCAAAGGCTGGAGAAGCCAAATGCATCTTCCTGTGATCGCCGTCACAGGTAGCAACGGTAAAACAACGGTCACCCAAATGCTTGCCAGTATTTTGCGCTGTGCGTTTGGGGACGGTGCATTGGCAACACAAGGC
>SYDB01000206.1 GCA_005786815.1 Burkholderiales bacterium | reverse complement strand
TCTGTAGCGCAAGTGCTAGAACTACTAGATGCTGCCAGTGTGCCGGCCGGTCGTATCTATACCGTTGCCGACATTGCTACAGACCCGCATTACCAAGCGCGGGACATGATTTTGCAAACGGTGATGGCAGATGGCAGCACACTGGCCTTGCCTGGAATTGTTCCTAAGCTTTCTCGCACACCAGGCTCTCACCGCCGTAACGCACCAGAGATTGGACAAGACACCGATGCAGTGTTGCAAGACATTGGACTCACGGAGGCGCAAATACAAGCCCTGAAAGACAAGGGCATTGTTCAGTGATCTAGAGAGTTATATTGAAATAATTGACAAGAATTTAGGTAAGCTTATTTTCAGTACTTGTAATGAAGTGCCAAAAATATTCTTCTGGTATCGGCAACGGTTTTTGACCCACTGATTCGTTTTTCCAAACTAAGTCAATGACCTGTGACATGCCGGTAGCAGAAATATGGGGCACACCTTGGCGTTGTAAGTTTTGCAATGCAATTTGTGCAGCAGTAACTTCTGCACCTAGATGTTTGAGAGCTATGTCGATGGCTATTGCTTGATTATTTGGATCTAACAGCCATCGCCAAGCCTCGGCCCACGCATATTGAAAACCCTTTGCTAATTCTGGGTGCGCATCTGCCCAATCGCGGTGGGCAGCAACCACAGGTCCTGGATAGCTTGGAAAAGCCCGAAGGGTAGTTGTTAGTCGCACAAACCCATCGTTAACCAAAGCTTTGTCTAGCGGTGGATTGATGAAGCTGGCCATCAAAGCACCGCTGCGTAATGCTTGCACGCGCTGCTGACTATCGCCCACCTCAACCAGTTGGTAATCGTGTGAAGCCCAACCCAGAGAAGATAACAATTTAACCAGCAATAAAGCATAACCACTGCTTGTGCCGTCAACGGCTATGCGATGACCTTTGAGTTGTTCAATATTTTGAATGGTGGGCGAAGACACCAAGGCCACATCTGGTGGATGCGACTGCGCGGCTAACACACATAAATTGGAACCATGCAAGCCAGCACGAACAACATGGTCTGGCAGCTGCAATCCAACATCAAAGCGCCCCTCGCGTAATCCTTGCATTTGGACTGTTGATGACCCAGTATGCGTGATTTCGCAATGCACACCATGGCTTTCAAAGAAGCCTTGGGTTTGCGCAACGAACAAGGCCCAAACTGGAAAACCTCCAGAAATGTAGGCCAAGCGAAGGGGTGCGTTCGAAGAGGAGACCATCTATCAATCCAGTTTAGCGCCACTAGCCTTCATCACTTCGCCCAGCGTTACAGCCTCTTCTTGGATGAATTTATCAAACGCGGCAGGTTTCATTTTGAATGGCAATGCACCTAATTTTTCGAACCGGTCTCGCACGTCTGGCAGATCGACAATGAAGTTAATTTCGTCGTTCATTTTGTCCAAGATAGCTTTGGGTGTTTGAGCTGGCGCCAACATACCAATCCAAAAATTAAACTGACCTTGAGGGTAGCCCTCCTCAGCCATGGTTGCAATGTTGGGAAAAGCTACTGCGCGTTTTTCTGAGCTTACAGCTAGTGCAACGACCTTGCCTTCGCGAATCATAGTGACGCTAGAGATAAGCGGCGCAAAAACATAGTCAACGTTATTTCCTGCAATATCCACCAGCATTTGAGGAGTTCCTTTGTAAGGCACATGATTGCCTTTAAGTTTGAGACCTGTAACAAATTTTTCAGCATTCACATGGGCTGCACTGCCTACACCTGCGCTGGCGTAGTTCAACCCGTTGGGCGCAGACCGTGCTTTCTCTACCAACTCCTTGACAGTCTTGACTCCTAAGCCTGGTGCTGCCACCAAAGCACTGGGCAAGCTTCCCAAAGGACTCACGCCCACCAAGTCTTTCAATTGGTAATTGAGTTTGCTATACAAAACCGGATTTACAACGTGTCCCGTGGACACCACTACAAATGTATAACCGTCTGGCGGAGATTTGGCAACCGCAGACGTGCCAATGGTGCCCCCTGCACCTACTCGGTTTTCTATCAATACAGTTTGACCTAATCGTGGTCCTAATTTTTCACCTATAACGCGTGCCAATATATCGGTGGCACTGCCAGCTGTAAATGGCACCACAAAGGTAATTTGTTTTGTTGGCCAAGCTTGCGCATGGGCAGTCAAGGATGCGCTCCATATCAACGTGGCAATTGCAGCAGTAGTATTCAAATGAATAAGACTTTGTAATTTCTTCATAAATGTCTCCTGATAATGGTTGATGAAAATAATGAACCTTCAAACGTGTTCTTGGTAACTTTTAGCAACATTGGTATTTTGAATTAAGAAAATTCAAGGTGCGCTGATATTCAAAAGTCCGATGCCACCTTTAACAAAGGTTTGTTCGAAAGCCTCAGCCGCTTGATCCAATGTGTAAATTTTGGGCATGTTTTCTTGTAACAGATGCAAACGGCCACTGGCTAGGTATGTTTCCAACTGAGCCAGTAATTGGTTACTGGCTACTGTGTCTTTCTTTAAGGTGTCAACACCATAAAAAGTCATTTCTTTTCTAAAAAATTTGAAAATATCAAAAGGGCAATCTCTTTCTAAAGTAGAAATTAGGATTTGCTTTCCCTTGTGAGCCAGCACATCTAGCGACATCGCTAGATAAGGACTGCCAACTGTGTTGTAGAACAAATGAAAACCGCGTTGCTGTGTTTCTTCCATCAATTTGGCAGATAAATCGGGGTCTTCCAAATTAAATAGCGCATCACACGCGTGCCCAGGCAGCGCCGCGGTTTCTTTGCGTTTGATACCAATCACGCGAGCGCCATAAACCTTTGCAATAGCTGTTGCTGCTAAGCCAACTTTACCCATGGCACCACCAATGAGAATTTTTTCACCAGGTTGCGGAAAACCCGTTTTGGTAAAACCATCCAAAGCTGTTACGTAAGGCACACCCATGCAAGCAGCTTGTTTTAGCGTTAAGGCCGCAGGCTTTTCCAATAATGCGCGTTGAGGCAACACCAAATACGACGCGTGACTGCCATTACGTGTAATACCCACATCACCACCTGAACCAAAAACCGTTTTGCCGAGCCATTCTTTAGGCCCTTGCTCAACTATTCCTACATAGTCTCGCCCAGGCGTTCGAGGGAAAATAGCTTGCGGCATATGGCCCAAACTGGCTTTGACATCTGACGGATTGATAGCAGCCATCAGGACTCGAACTACCGCTTCTGTTGGACCACATGTGGGCATTTGTTGTGAGACCACGCGGACTTGGATGGCTTCTGGTGAAACACTTGGTTGCGCTAGTTGTAATGCTTTCATATTTTTATCCGTTGTCTTTTTTATATAAGGTCATGGAAACTACTCTCATTGATACAAAAATTATGTTCGACTGGGTAACTTAAGCATGGCACGCGCCTCACTTGGTGTCGCCAACTCGCCGCCCAAATCATGGATGATGCGCTTGGCCTTGGTCACCAACTCGGCGTTACTTTTTGCTAGAACGCCTTTTTCTAAATAGATGTTGTCTTCCATACCCACGCGCACATGACCGCCTGCGCACATGGCAAGCGCGACAAATTGAAACTCAAACCGTCCAATGCCAAACGCAGACCAAATAGCACCTGCGGGCAACAAGCTTCGCGCATACATCAAGGTTTCTGGTGAGGAATTAAAACCATACTTCACGCCCGTTACAAATGTCCACAAACCAGGACCTTGCAATGTGCCGTCAGCTATCAAGTCGCGCGCCAGGTGGATATCACCTGAATCAAATATTTCTAACTCAGGTTTGACCCCGGCTTCGCGCATCACATTCGCCATGATGCGTACATTGCGCGGTGTGTTGATCACCACATCGGCACCTGAATTCATGGTGTTCAAGTCAAGCGAACAGATATCTGGTTTTAAAACGCGGATGTGCTCCACACGCCTTTCGGGAACCACGAGTGTTGAACCTGCTGCCGCGACACGTGGGTCGTCATGGCTTGGAACAAATCGCCCGCCAGGTCCTGTGGTGAGGTTGATGATGAGTTCTGGGTTGCCGCGCCGCACTTTGTCAAATACTTCGCGGTAGTGTTCCAGTTCCATCGAAGGTTTGCCAGTTTTAGGATCGCGCACATGGATATGTACAGCCGCTGCACCAGCTTCTGCCGCTGCCAAACATTCGTCCGCAATTTGAGTCGGGGTGATGGGTAGGTGGGGCGTTTGGTCTGGAGTAGTGATATTGCCCGTGACAGCGCAGGTGAGAAAAGTTTTTTGGCTCATGGCTTTTTATAAATGTGTAATTAAAGATGTCTGCCGCCATCGACCACGATGCGCGTTCCGGTGACATAACGCATGGTGGTAGCGCAGGCTTGCACGACAGATGCGACATCGTCGACGGTGCCGATGCGTTTGAGTGGAATCGTGCTGGCCACTTTTTCGTTGAAATCAGCGCCACGGCCTGGCACAAAGGTGGAATCGACGACACCCGGTGAAACCGAGATAACGCGTACGTGCGGGGCAAAGGCCTTTGCCAATGCGTCACCCACCACATCAATACTGGCTTTGGCTGCAACGTAAGCCAAGTTACTACCTATGCCTGTGAAGCCTGCAATAGAAGAGATGTTGACGATCAAACCATCTTCTGATTTTTTGAGCATAGGCATAAAGGCTCGGATTGTTGACATCACGCCGCGAAAGTTGACTTTCAAAATATCGTCGATCAAGTCGTCGGTGAGTGCTTCTAAATCCGCTGCTGGAACTGCCTTGGTGTAGCCAGCGCTGTTGACCAAGATGTGGACCACGCCGCATTGTTTTTCAATCTCAGCGGCAACACTTTTGAGTGCTTCGCTGTCCGTGATGGGCGCTTTGAAACACAGGTGACCACTACCAGGAAGAGCGGCAGCTTTAGCAGCAGCAGACTCGGCGAATTCTGAGTTGTAAAGCAAAACACAACGCGCACCCAAAGTGGCGAGTCGTTTGGCTGTGGCCAAACCAATGGCGCCAGTACCGCCGGTGATAACGGCGATTCGGCCTTGTAGTGAATCTGAGGGCGCAAAAGTGGAGGGCATGTGCTGGCTTCAAAAAAGAGTGGAAATCCGATTTTTATCGATAAAAATAGTGGTTTTGGAATATTATCGATGAAACTTCGACCCAGTTCACAAAGGAAATCCCATGCTAACCGTCACTGAAGCTGCGATGCGTAGCTTTGCCAATGCCTCAGACCCTCGCATGGGAGAGGTGATGGCTTTGTTGGTCAAGCACCTGCACGCTTTCGTCGGCGAATCCAAGCTCACCAAAGAAGAATGGATGCGAGGTTTGACTTTTCTAACCGCTGCAGCAGACATCACCACCGAAGAGCGCAACGAATTTAGTTTGCTGTAGGATGTGTTGGGCATCTCCTCCATGGTCGACGTGGTGTCACAACCTGTAGGCGGAACGTCTAGCAGCGTCTTGGGCCCGTTCCATAACCACGATTCGCAGTTGCAAGCCAATGGCGTCGACTTGACCAATGGCCAAGCGGGTGAGAGAACTTGGCTGCATGGCCGAGTTGTAGATATAAATGGCAAACCCGTCGCTAACGCGGAACTTGATTTTTGGCAAAACGCAGATAACGGGTTGTACCCAGCGCAAGACCCAGCACAAGACCCGCATAACCTGCGTTGCAAAATCCATTGCGAGGCTGATGGCAGTTTTGAATTGCTGACGATTCGCCCGCACCCCTACACCGTTCCCACCGATGGTCCTGTGGGCGCGATGTTGGCGGCAGCGAAGCGCAGCATTTGGCGCCCAGCCCACTACCACGTCATCGTCAGCGCGCCTAGCTATGTGGGCTTGGTGACCGAACTGTTCTCAGCAGGATCTGCCTACATAGACAATGACACCGTGTTTGGTGTGCGTGAGGGTTTGATTGTTGACTTCAAGCCTTGCCAGAACGCAGAAGTAGCTAAGCGTTACAACTTACAAGCGCCCTTTAACGAGGTGCAGTTTGAATTTTGTTTGGTGAAGCAAAACTAGTTAAAAAAAGACACTTTATAAACAGGAGACAACTATGAAACCATTTAAGCAATTTATCCCCGCATTGAAATCTCTCACCATGGCAGCCTTGGCCGCTATCGTGAGCGTGAACGCATCGGCCCAAAGCGATTGGCCTAAAGCCAAGCCCGTTACCCTGGTGGTCGCTTTTGCGCCTGGTGCTTCCTCGGACATCGTGGCGCGCTCGCTCACGCAAAAGTTGTCTGAAATTACCGGCGGCAACTTCATCGTCGAAAACAAAGGCGGGGCGGGTGGCAATATTGCCACCACCCAAGTCAAACGATCTGCACCAGATGGCTACACGATCTTGGTTCATAGCGTTGCGTTTGCGGTGAACCCATCTTTGTATGCGGACGCAGGCTACGACGCCATAAAAGATTTCATGCCAGTTGCCTTAGGCCCCAAGACTCCCAATATCTTCACGGTGAATTCCAGCGTTGCTGTGAACACCTTGCCGCAATTGGTGGAAGCCGCCAAGAAATCACCGTTTAGCTATGCATCTTCTGGTATTGGAACCACGACCCACTTGTCCATGGAACGTTTGAAGTCTGCTGCAAAGGTCGATATCGTCCATGTGCCTTACCAACCAGCAGCAGCTATCAATGCGGTGGTGGCAGGCCATACGCAAATTGCATCTACTTCCATGCCGCCAGCAGTGCCCATGATCAAAGCAGGCAAGTTGAAAGCATTGGCAGTGACCAGCGCCACCCGTTCGCCTTTGTTGCCTGATGTGCCGTCCATCACCGAGTTTGGCTACAAAGAATTCGACGACTACACCTGGTTTGGCTTTTTTGCACCCGCTGGAATACCGCCCGCAGTGATTGAAAAACTCAACGCCGCTCTCAACCGCGCCATGGAGTCCGCTGACATCATCGAAAAATTCTCCCAACTCGGAATGGCTAGCTCACGCAATAGCACCACGGAGTTTGGTAATTTCTTAAAAGCAGAAGTGCCAAAGTGGGCTGCTGTAGTGAAGAGCTCAGGGGCTAAGGCGGATTAATCTTTAAGCCAGCATACGTCGCGCATTGCGGCTTTCAATCGCTGTCAAATCTTCCAAACTAAAGCCCATGCCCAAGAGGCCTTTGACGTGGTCTAGTGAGGTGCGGTAGGGGAAGTCGGTTCCAAACACCACTTGGCTAATGTCGACCAAGTTCAACAGTGACAGCAATGCACCTGGATGAGAGGCCTGGGCGGTGTCGTAATAAAAACGGCGCAAAGTCGGGATGACCTGATCGCTTGGCAAAACTTTGCCAAAGTTCGCATTCAACTTGGGCAGCATGGTGAGGCGTTCTACCAAGAATGGCATAGTCCCTCCCGCATGCGAGAAGATGAACTTGATGTCTTTGCAGCGCGTAGCAGTGCCGCTAAACAAAATGCTGGTGATCGTGCGTGTGGTGTCGGTCGCAAATTCGATGGTCGATCCTGGCACGCCTTCTTGTAGTCCGTTGCAGCACTTCGGATTGGACGGATGGGTGTAGACGATCAACTTGCGGCGGTTGATCTCGTCCATGATCGGCGCGAACGACGCGTCGCCAAGCCACTTGCCGTCATAGCTGGTCAGCATGGCAATGCCTTGGGCCTTAAGAACATCGCAGCTGTAGGCAATTTCTTTCAAAGCACCATCCACATCGAGCATGGGCAAGGTGGCAAAGAAACCAAACTGTTTTGGGTAGTCACGCGCGAGTTGTGCGCCGTATTCGTTGCTGACCCGCGCCATGCGTCGCATAGTCTCCGCATCGCCAAAACTTGCGGCGGGTGTG
>SYDB01000205.1 GCA_005786815.1 Burkholderiales bacterium | reverse complement strand
GGCGGTATCCAAGACATGGCTACTTTGCCTGACGCAATATTTGTGATCGACGTCGGTTATCACAAAATTGCGATTTTGGAAGCCAAAAAATTAGGTATTCCATTGATTGGTGTGGTGGACTCCAACCACTCGCCAGAAGGCATCGACTACATCATTCCAGGTAACGACGACTCATCCAAGGCTGTCACCTTGTATGCACGCGGCATTGCCGATGCGATTTTGGAGGGTCGTGCAAACGCTGTGAACGACGTAGTCAAGGCAGTTGCTTCTGAAGACGCTGACGAATTCGTTGAAGTGGCGGAGTAAACAAGAGCTTGATTTTTAAAAGGGGCTCACGTTAGCCCCTTTTTCATAACTGAAACCCAATACACAAACTATTTATTGATACGGAGAAATACATGGCTGCAATTACCGCAAGCATGGTGGCTGAATTAAGGGGCAAAACAGACGCCCCCATGATGGAGTGCAAAAAAGCGTTGACCGAGGCCGATGGCGACATGGCCAAAGCCGAAGAGTTGTTGCGCGTCAAATTAGGAAGCAAAGCTGGCAAGGCCTCTAGCCGCGTCACTGCTGAAGGTGTTGTCACCAGTTTTCTAGCAGGCAACAAAGGTGCTTTGTTAGAAGTTAACTGCGAAACAGACTTTGTGACCAAGAACGACAGTTTCTTGGCCATGGCACAAGCCGCTTCCAAATTGATCGTCGAACACAACCCTGCGAACGTCGAAGCCATGGGTGCTTTGTCTTATAGCCAAGACGGCTTTGGCCCCACTTTGGAAGATGTGCGCAAAGGTTTGATTGGCAAGATCGGTGAGAACATGAGTTTTCGTCGCTTCAAGCGCTTCGAAGGCGCTAACGCATTAAGCGCGTACTTGCACGGAACACGCATCGGTGTGGTCGTCGAGTTTGAAGGCGCTGAAACAGCTGCCAAAGACGTTGCTATGCACGTGGCCGCCATGAAGCCCGTGTCATTGACTAGCGCTGACGTGCCTGCTGAACTGATTGAAAAAGAGCGTTCAGTCGCCACCGCGAAAGCGGCAGAGTCAGGTAAACCTGCTGACATCGCGACCAAGATGATCGAAGGTTCCGTGCAGAAATATCTCAAAGAAGTTTCTTTATTTAACCAACCCTTTGTGAAGAACGACAAGCAAACGGTTGAGCAAATGCTCAAGTCTGCCAACACATCGGTGAAATCTTTCACCTTGTATGTGGTGGGCGAGGGAATTGAGAAGAAGGTGGATGACTTTGCTGCCGAAGTGGCCGCCCAAGTCGCTGCCGCTAAACAATCAGCGTAATGGAAAAGGGGGCAATGGCCCCCTTTTTTACGTCTTGTTCACCCATACAAATTTGCCACTACCTAGGATTTTTTTATGACCCAACCCCAGCCGGCTTATAAACGTATCTTGCTCAAACTCTCGGGCGAAGCATTGATGGGGGATGATGCTTTTGGTATCAACCGCGCCACCATCGTACGTATCGTCGGCGAAGTGTCTGAGGTGATCAACTTGGGCGTTGAAGTGGCGATCGTAATTGGTGGCGGCAATATTTTTAGAGGTGTTGCTGGCGGGGCCGTGGGTATGGACCGCGCGACGGCCGATTACATGGGAATGTTGGCGACCGTGATGAATTCATTGGCCTTGGCTGACACGATGAACAAAGCAGGCTTGACTGCGCGCGTTATGTCGGCGATTGCCATTGACCAAGTGGTGGAACCCTATGTGCGTCCCAAAGCCCTGCAATATTTAGAAGAGGGCAAAGTCGTTATTTTTGCGGCGGGTACTGGTAATCCATTTTTTACAACAGACACAGCTGCAGCCTTGCGTGGCGCTGAAATTGGTGCTGAGATGGTTTTGAAAGCCACCAAGGTCGACGGTGTCTACACAGCAGATCCCAAAAAAGACCCTGAAGCTACGCGTTACAGTCAATTGAGCTTTGATGATGCGATCGGTCAAAATCTCGGCATCATGGATGCCACTGCTTTTGCTTTGTGTCGCGACCAAAAGTTGCCTATCAAAGTGTTCTCCATCTTCAAAAATGGAGCGCTACGTCGTGTTGTGCTGGGTGAAGACGAAGGCACATTGGTTCATGTCTAAATCAAATTTGCATCAGGAGTGAATGATGAGCATTGCAGACATTAAAAAAACGGCTGAATCCAAAATGGATCTGTCGATCGCTTCTTTTTCCAATAACCTCACCAAAATCCGGACAGGCCGTGCAAGCCCTGCATTGCTAGATAACGTGCAAGTTGACTACTACGGTGCCATGGTTCCTTTGAGCCAAGTGGCTAACGTGTCGTTGTTGGATGCGCGCACAGTGAGCGTGCAGCCTTGGGAGAAATCCATGGCAGCCAAAATTGAAAAAGCTATTCGTGACAGCGATTTGGGTCTCAACCCATCGTCAATGGGCGAATTGATTCGCGTGCCTATGCCACCCATGTCGGAAGAGCGTCGCAAAGAATTGACCAAAGTGGTCCGCACCGAAGGCGAAAACGCAAAAATTGCAGTGCGCAATTTACGCCGTGACGCCAATGAGGCTGTAAAGAAACTAGTCAAAGACAAACTCGCTTCTGAAGACGAACAAAAGCGCGCAGAAGCAGACATTCAAAAAGTCACCGACAAACACATTGCAGATATCGACAAAGTAGTGGCGAGCAAAGAACAAGAAATCATGGCGGTCTAAGACTAGGCTGCATGCTCAAGCTTCGCATCATCACGGCTTTGGTTTTATTGGCAATCTTTTTGCCTGCTTTCTTTGCCGATTCCGCTGAACCGCTAGCTTGGTTGACCTTGGTATTAATTGCCGCGGGCGCATGGGAGTGGGGCCGATTGATGGGGCTTGGTATGGCGCGGTCCTTAGGACTTGGCTTGGTATGTGTAGCGCTTTGTTTAGGTTCTTGGAAGTTATTTGAATTACCGTTACACGCCTCACCCAATGTATGGGCAGGTGCTGGTGCCCTATGGGTTTTAGCAGGCGCTTGGATGTTGCGTGGTGGGATGGCTGCTTGGAGTTCGGTGCATATCGCCATCAAATTAGTAGGCGGAACGCTTGCGCTCTGGCTTTGTTGGTTGGCCATTTTTCAAGCCAAGCGCGTTGGTATCAACTACATGCTGTCTATTTTTGTTTTGGTTTGGATCGCCGATATTGCGGCATATTTTGCTGGCAGAGCATTGGGTCGTAGAAAGTTAGCGCCCAGTTTGAGTCCCAGTAAAAGTTGGGAAGGCGTGTGGGGCGGTACCAGCGCTGTTTGGGTGTTGGCCTTAGCGTGGGTGTGGGCTGATCAAATGGCTTTATTTGACAGCCCCAGTATTTACAGTTTGTTGTATGCCCATGGATGGGTTTATTTTTTAGTTTCTATCACGTTTCTAACAGCCATGAGCGTCGTCGGCGACTTGGTGGAATCCATGGTCAAGCGCACAGCAGGTGTTAAAGACAGTAGCCAATTGCTGCCAGGTCATGGCGGCGTATTGGACCGTGTCGACGCTTTATTACCCACCTTGCCTTTGGCGATGATGTTGTCCCAATCTCTTGTATGAGCATGACCTATAGTTCTCTAATCCAGCGGATCACTATTTTGGGATCTACGGGGTCCATTGGCGTGAACACCCTGGATGTCATTGCACGTCACCCGAATCGGTTTGAAGTATTTGCATTGACGGGTGCGACTCAGGTAGACCTGATGTTGCAACAGTGTGTGCAATTTAAACCATCTATGGTGGTGATGGCCCATGCTGATGCTGCCAAGCAATTACAAGAAAAATTAGATGCGCACGGCCTTGGTATTCGTGTGCAATCTGGTCCTCAGGACTTGGAGGAAGTTGCATCACACCCTCAAGTCGATTGCGTGATGGCCG
>SYDB01000204.1 GCA_005786815.1 Burkholderiales bacterium | reverse complement strand
GCTAAGTTGCAGACTGTGTTTCCCTTTATGCCACTTGCTGGTGCCACAACCCGTTTTCAACCGGTATGGGTACAAGATGTTGCCCAGTCTGTGGTTTATTGCCTTTCACACCGAACGACTGTGGGAGAAACCTTTGAACTGTGTGGCCCAGAAATTTTCACTTTGCAACAACTGGTTGAAATTGCAGGCAGATGGTCTGGCCATCCGCGATTTGTGTTGCCTTTACCAGCCTCTATTGCCTATCTTCAAGCCTTGATGATGGAGTTTTTACCAGGCCCTACTTTGATGAGTCGTGACAATTTAGCGTCTATGCAAACAGACAACGTAGCAAATAAAAAAACGCAAGGACTAATTGCGCTTGGAATACAACACCCTCAGAGTTTGCACGCTGTGTTTCCTAGTCGCAAACAATAGCGCGCAAATACAAACAGCAGTTTTACACTCACCCCATGAAAGTCTATTTAGTTGGTGGTGCAGTTCGCGATGCCCTTTTGGGCTTGAGCGGCTCCGACCGCGACTGGCTAGTTGTTGGCAGCACACCAGAAGACATGGTCTCACTCGGTTATCAACCCGTTGGCAAAGACTTTCCTGTTTTTTTGCATCCTGAGACGCGTGAAGAATATGCACTGGCACGCACTGAACGCAAAACTGCACGCGGCTACAAGGGCTTCGCCGTGCATGCCGCACCCGAAGTCACTTTAGAAGAAGACTTGGCGCGTCGCGACCTCACGATTAACGCCATTGCGCAAGATCCCGAGACCGGGGAGATATTCGACCCTTATCACGGACGAAAAGATTTAGAACACAAAGTTTTACGCCATGTCACTGACGCATTTCGCGAAGACCCCGTTCGTATTTTGCGCATCGCCCGTTTTGCATCACGCTTCCCCGATTTCGAGGTGGCAACCGAAACGCTTGCCTTGATGCGTTTGATGGTGGATGAAGGCGAGACCGATGCATTGGTGAGTGAGCGTGTCTGGCAAGAAATCGCTCGCGGCTTGATGGGCCAACAGCCTTCGCGCATGTTGCAAGTCTTGCGCGCATGTGGCGCATTGCAACGATTGCTGCCAGAAGTCGATCGGCTATATGGAGTGCCACAACGCGCCGAGTACCACCCCGAAATTGATACGGGCATTCACTTAGAAATGGTGCTGGACCAAAGCGCGGAATGCAACGCTTCATTAGAAGTACGTTTTGCATGTCTATGCCATGACCTAGGTAAAGGAACAACGCCAGCAGATATCTTGCCGCGCCACATTGGCCATGAGCAACGTAGCGTCAAATTACTGCAATCCATCTGCGATCGCTGGCGTGTTCCTGTTGAATACAAAGAGCTGGCAGAGGTTGTGGCACGTGAACACGGCAACATTCACCAAAGCTTGGAATTTGGTGCTGAAGTTGTTTTACGCTTGCTTATCCGTTGCGACGCTTTACGTCGTCCAGAGCGCTTTGTCCAAACTCTGATTGCCTGCGAGTGCGATGCACGCGGACGACTCGGCTTTACAGAAAAACCTTACCCTCAAAGACCACGTCTGCTAAAACTTTTAGCTGCGGCCCAGTCGGTAGATAGCGCTGCCATTAGCGCGCAAGCTTTGCAAGAAGGCGTGACAGGCATGGCTGTTGGCAAACGAATAGATGCCGCTCGCGAAGCGGCTATTACTTTAGCGCTAATTAACGCGACATAAGTGATTGCACGCTACAAGGTGTGCGAACGATCGCCTTGCTTGAAACCCAACGGTTCCCATGCGTGCGTGCCCAGCGCAATCACTTTGAATAACTCACCCATTTCGTGTTCAGTAATGAGTTTTTGGGCCATGGCTTTTTCTTCTAATGGCGCCTCGGCGAGTGGTTCCAATAAACCACAGTTAATCAAAAAGTGCGCTTGCGAGGTGTAGCCTAAAACATGCAACCCCGCATCTTGCGCAGCCAATGCAATGCCAGTGAAGTTCACATGCGCAGTGATATCTTTGGCACCCACATCGCTGAGAGGGTCTGGATCCGCGCGATGGAGTTGGTGGCACATCAATGTGCCCATATATCTTTGGGGATGGAAATATTCGTGCTCTGGAAAACCGTAATCTAATAAAAAAACCGCGCCACCTTTACCAGTGCTTCTTTGACTAGCTAGCAAACGATCTGCCAGTGTTTGAATAAATGCATGCGCTTGTAGATGTATTTCAGTCAGGTAGTCATGATCTCCTTCAATCTCTATCGGTGGCCTTGCATCTGTGACGCGATCATTCCATTTAAGCGCTTGCAAGGTTTGTGGCGAAGCTCGGTTCGCAGAAGACACTGGCTCTGCACTAACTTCTAATTCCTGACCTTGCGTTTCCCACACTAAGCCTCGCTCATACCAAGTTACATTTTTTCGATGGAGCAATTGCACTGGCATCGCATCGAGCACTTCATTGCCCACCACCACACCGCTGATGTGGTCGGGCAATGCATCCACCCATTGCACTTTGTCGATGTATGCCGCCAACGTAGTTTGCTGACGCGCACGCAAACTGCCTGATACATCTACGATGGTGTAGCGCTTCACTTTGTCGCCCAAAGTTTCTAATAGCTGAAGCGCCAAGGCACCTGAACCCGCTCCAAATTCCCAAACCGTATCAGTATGTGTTGCCTCCAAAGCTTCAGCCACTTGCTTAGCCAAAGTGCGTCCAAACCACTTCGATAACTCAGGCGCGGTGACAAAATCACTGCCGCTTTGAGGCGTGGTTCCAAACTTACGCAATTGGTTGGCGTAATAACCCAAACCAGGCGCATACAGGGCCAGTGCCATGAACCGATCAAAGCCTAACCAGCCCCCCGCTCTGTCAATGCTGCGTTGAATCAGGGTGTAAAGGGCCTGTTGCCCTGGGTCATCCGATAATTGGCGAGAATCCATGGTGTGCAGATCGTAACGCGCTGCCCCACTTCTTTTTTACTTCACAACACTTTTATGCGCTCTTGGGTTTTGGTTACCGGTGGTGGTGTGCGTCTTGGACGCGAGATCTGCTTGGCATTTGCCAAAGCAGGATGGAATGTGGCGTGCCATTACAACCACTCTGAAGCTGCAGCTCTTAACGTGTGTGATGAAATTCGCGCTTTAGGTGTAGATGCAATCGCAGTGCAAGGTGCTTTGGATGATGAAACGAGTTGTCACAACATCTTCAAATCCGCCTTAAAGACTACAGGGCACAACCTGCACTGCATTGTGAACAACGCATCTTTGTTTGTGCCTGATACGGGTGACAAGTTTGACGAGTCCCAAGCACTGGCGCAGCTCAAAGTCAATCTGATGGC
>SYDB01000203.1 GCA_005786815.1 Burkholderiales bacterium | reverse complement strand
GTTCACCTCGAGCGGGTCGGGGCGGCCATTGCCGACATCGCAAAACGGGCAACGGCGATTGCATTTATCTCCCATGATCATGTTGGTGGCCGTGCCTTTGCCAAAACACTCACCGATATTGGGGCAGCTGGCTTCTTCGCAAACGGTTACCAATTTGTTGGCCCGCAAGATATCTTTGATCTCGTAAAACCGCGTGCTGGGCGATCCCGCTTTGACGCGGATCCAATCGGGTTTTTTCAAAACCTCGCCCGCCTGCACCTTGACAGGAATACGCGACAACTTCGCCGCCGCCTTTTGTTTGGCAGAAGCGTTGTAGTTCTCTACGGTTTGCGCTTCGCGCACAACTTCGGGCGTATGGCTAGACATGTATGGAGTCCCTAGGGTCAAGGGCTTAAATAAGTTAGGAGCTTTAGGCCCAAAACATCAGCGGCTTCTTGCCAACTGACCGAAACACCGATTGTAGAAAGATCTACCGTTTGCAGGCTCGGATAGCCACACGGGTCGATGCGGGAGAAGGGAGATAGGTCCATCGCCACATTCAACGCAACACCGTGGTAGGTGCAATGGCGACTAACTTTGATGCCGAGGGCGGCGATTTTGCCCAGACCTGTGAAGTCGGGTGTGGTGCTTTGTGAGGGCTTTGTTTGTGGCCCTTGGCTGGATGACCCATCTTGCGTGGCTGAAGCCTCGATCTTTTTTGGTCGTTGCTCTAAAACAGCATGACTTCTCGGATCATCTAGTCGAACGTAAATTCCAGGCGCTCCCGCCACGCGATGCCCCGTGATGCCAAAAGCCAGCAAAGTGCGGATAACGGCCTCTTCTAAACGGTAGACATACTCTTTGACGAAATAGCCGTGCCGTTTCAGGTCCAACAAGGGATACGCCACCACTTGCCCAGGCCCGTGATAAGTCACTTGCCCGCCGCGGTTGGTGGCAACGACGGCAATCTCGCCGCTGGCCAAGAGATGTTTCGCGCGGCTGGCTAACCCAAGCGTAAAAACTGGCGGATGCTCGCAAATCCAAAGCCTATCGGGTGTTTCTGCAGAACGAGTCGCGGTGAAGGCTTGCATCGCCGTGTAAGTCGGCGGGTAGGGCACCTGCCCCAACATCTCGATCACAGAACGACTTTCACCATGGGGTGGGTCGACAAAGTTTGGTACAGCGAATCCAATTGGTCGCGGCTGGTGGCGGTTACGGTGATGGTCACGCCCAGATATTTACCGCCCTTGCTCTCGCGCAGTTCGATGGTGCTGGCGTCAAATGTTGGGTCAAACTGCTCGGCCACATAGGTCACCGCGTGGACAAAGCCGTCCACCCGCAACCCCATCACTTTGATGGGAAATTGGCAGGGGTACTCGATTAGGGATTCTTGGATTGGCGCGGTCATTGGGGGTGAATTATCCCCTTGACATTGATTTTTTGGGGGTATATGGGTTTACACGTATACTTGTAGGCTTTGCAGAATCAAATGTACGACTATGCGCGTTAACCCCATATTGTCTTTATGGCGTGTTGTGGGTGCGCAAGCACTAGTCGGAATTTTGGTAGCAGTGGTTGCAGGATATTTTTTTGGGCAAGCGTCCATTGGATATTCGGCACTTTATGGCGCCATGGCTGTTTGTCTTCCTTCCGCGGTTTTCGCTAGGGGCCTGACAAGTCGGTTCAGTTCGGCAAACCCAAGTTCTGCAGTGATGGGATTTTTCGTGTGGGAGATGGCCAAGGTAGGCCTCACAGTGGCGATGCTGTTTGCCGCTCCCCGCGTAGTGACAGATTTAAGTTGGCCTGCCATGTTGGTGGGTCTGGTAGTGACGATGAAGGTGTATTGGTTGGCCCTTGGCATGCGCCGGGTGTTTTACCGATAAACCAAACTTAAAAAGAGTTAAAGCATGTCTGTAGAGTCTGTAGCACAGGGCCCCACCGCAGGTGAATACATCGGTCACCATCTGACGCATTTGCAAAATAAGCCGATGCAAGGCGTGATTGACTTCTCTGTCTACAACATCGACTCCATTTTTTGGTCTGTTTTCCTTGGCGTTTTGACTTGTTTATTACTTTGGCGTGCTGCCAAAGGCGCTACGGCCCACGCCCCTGGCCGCTTTCAAGCCGCTGTTGAAATCCTTGTAGAGATGGTCGACAACCAAGCCAAGGGCATTGTGAAAAACGCCAACAGCCGAAAGTTAGTCGCTCCTCTGGCGCTCACCGTGTTTATTTGGATTTTCTTGCTCAACGCCATGGACTTGTTCCCTGTTGATTTGTTCCCCATGATCTGGGAAGCCATTTATGGTGCCATGGGCGGTGATCCGCACCACGCTTATATGCGCGTCGTGCCTTCAGCCGATTTGTCGACCACGTTGGGTTTGTCAACTTCTGTCTTGCTGGTGTGCGTGTTCTACAACATCAAAATCAAGGGCGTAGGCGGGTGGGTCCATGAATTGTTCTGCGCACCATTTGGCGCCCATCCTCTTTTGTGGCCCGTGAATTTCCTTATGCAAATGATCGAATTCGCCGCCAAAACTGTGTCTCATGGCATGCGACTTTTCGGAAATATGTATGCGGGCGAACTCGTCTTCATGTTGATTGCTTTAATGGGTAGTTATGCCGCGATGTCTGTGCCTGGTGTGTTGTTGCCGATCGGGCACATCATTGCCGGTTCTATTTGGGCCATCTTCCACATCATGATCATCGCCTTGCAGGCGTTCATTTTCATGATGTTGACCTTGGTCTACATCGGTCAAGCGCATGACGCGCATTGAGTTTTCTTTTTAACCTTTCTCTAACATCCATTCTTAGGAGTCACAAATGGAACACGTTCTCGGTTATGTCGCACTTGCCGCCGGCCTCATCATTGGCTTAGGCGCTGTTGGTGCTTGTATCGGTATCGGCATCATGGGTAGTAAATACCTCGAAGCTGCTGCCCGTCAACCAGAGTTGATGAACGAACTGCAAACCAAGATGTTTTTGTTGGCTGGTTTGATCGACGCCGCTTTCTTGATTGGCGTGGGTATCGCCATGATGTTTGCGTTCGCAAACCCATTCGTTCTGAAGTAATCCCGCAACGTCCATAAGAAAGGTGTTGCCGTGAGCATCAATGCAACCCTGTTCGTCCAGATGATCGTTTTCGCGATTCTGGTGTGGTTCACGATGAAATTCGTGTGGCCCCCTATCGCAAACGCCCTTGACGAGCGCGCCGAAAAAATCGCCCATGGTCTGGCTGCTGCCGAGCACGCCAAGATTGAGCTGTCCAATGCCCACAAAGAGGTGGAGCTCAAGCTTGCTGCGACGAAAAACGAGTCCACCACGTTGTTGGCGGATGCCGAGCGCCGCGCCCAGCACTTGATCGACGAAGCCAAGAACCGTGCCACTGAAGAAGCCAACAAAATTGTGGCTGCTGCACGTGTCGAGGCTGAACAAGAAACGGTAAAAGCCCGCGAACATTTGCGCGAGCAAGTCGCTGCATTGGCTGTCAAAGGCGCAGAACAAATTCTGCGCAAAGAAGTCAATGCCAGCGTCCATGCCGACTTGTTAAGTCGCTTAAAGACTGAGTTGTAAGAGAAGCGCTATGGCCGAACTCGCCACCATCGCCAGACCTTACGCGGAAGCTCTCTTCCAAGCGACTAAGAACGACTTGCAGGCCACAGCCGCTTGGCTCGACGAGCTGGCTGCGATTGCTGGCAATGCGCAGTTGTTGCAGTTCGCTTCCAACCCCAAGGCCACTTCTGAGCAGGTCATGGGTGTGGTCAAAGGTGTAGCCAAGTCCCAACTATCCGCTGCTGCAGACAACTTTCTGCGCACCGTGATTGACAACGGCCGCTTGAACGCTTTGCCAGAAATGGCGGCGCAATACCGCGAGCATGTCAATGCGCAAAGCGGCTCCTCCGATGCGGTGGTGTACAGCGCTTTTGAAATCGCGCCTGCGGCCTTGGCCGATGTGACGGCGTTGTTGCAAAAGCGTTTTGGACGCACCTTGCACGTCAAAGTCGAAATCGAACCAGAACTCATTGGTGGAATTCGCGTAGTGGTGGGCGACGAGGTGTTAGACACCTCTGTCAAAGCCCGTTTGGATCAAATGAAAGTCGCGTTAATTGCCTGAGCCGCCGGCTCATCAGCAATTAGCACATACAAGAAAGAAGGAAAGAGTCATGCAACTCAATCCAGCAGAAATCTCTGAACTGATCAAGAGCCGTATCGAAGGTTTGGCCAATGACGCCAACATTCGTAACCAGGGCACCGTGATTTCGGTGACCGACGGTATCGTCCGCATCCACGGCTTGTCCGACGTGATGCAAGGTGAAATGTTGGAGTTCCCCAACAACACCTTTGGCCTCGCTTTGAACCTCGAGCGTGACTCGGTCGGTTCTGTGATCTTGGGTGAATACGAACACATCTCCGAAGGCGATGTGGTCAAGTGCACCGGTCGCATTTTGGAAGTGCCCGTTGGCCCTGAATTGATTGGCCGCGTGGTCAACGCCTTGGGCCAACCGATCGACGGCAAAGGCCCGATCAACGCCAAGATGACCGACGTGATCGAAAAAGTCGCGCCCGGTGTGATTGCCCGTGAATCCGTCAGCCAGCCAATGCAAACTGGTTTGAAGTCGATTGACTCCATGGTGCCTGTGGGCCGTGGCCAGCGCGAATTGATCATTGGTGACCGCCAAACTGGTAAGACAGCTGTTGCGATCGACGCCATCATCAACCAAAAAGGTCAGAATATGACCTGCGTTTATGTGGCGATTGGCCAAAAAGCCTCTTCCATCAAAAACGTGGTGCGCGCTTTGGAACAAGCTGGCGCGATGGACTACACAATTGTGGTCGCCGCGTCTGCTTCTGAATCTGCCGCGATGCAATATGTCGCCGCTTACTCTGGCTG